>NZ_JAIUKB010000105.1:0-55150 GCF_020176785.1 Saccharopolyspora sp. 6V
TTCAACAGCCCGTACCGCAGCGCTTCGCGGGCGCTGAGGCGTTCCGCGAGCAGCAGGAGCCGCATCGCCCACGCGTGCGGGATCTGCCTCGTCAAGCGAACGAGCGTTCCCCCTGCGGGCACCACGCCGACGCGGGGCTCCGGGAGTTGGAATTCGGCTTGTTCACTGGCGATTCGCAGATCAGTGGAGAGCAGGATCTCGAAACCGCCCCCCAGGCACAGCCCGTTGACCGCCCCGATGACGGGCTTGAACACATCGGTGTGCTTCTGGTGCGCGCCGTCCCAGCGGGAGATGTCGAACCGGCCCTCGGCCAAGGCGGGGATGGACTCCTCCAGGTCCGCCCCGACGCAGAAGGCACGGTCGCCGCGACCCGTCAGCACCGCCGCCGCGATGGAATCGTCGTCGCGCACTTCCGCGAACGCCTCGGCCAGTTCGTCGTACATCGCCAGCGTCAGGGCATTGAGCTTGTCGGGACGGTCGAACCGGACGACCGCCACGGGGCCCTCGCGTTCCAAGGTGATGCCCACTCACACCGCCCCCGAACTGCGCAACACCGCGATCTCGTCCTCGGACAACCCCGCCAAACCCCGCAGCAGCAGGTCGTTGTGCTCACCGAGCTTGGGCGCGAGACCCCGCGGATCGGCCGGAGTGGCGCCGAGGTGCACGGGCTGGCCGAACATCTGGAGCGTGCCGAAATCGGGGTACTCGACATCGACGATCATGTCGCGTTCCTTGATGTGCGGATCGTTCACGACATCACCGATGTCCTTGATCGCGGTGAGCGGTACCTGATCGCCCGCGAGCTCCTCCAGTTCCGCTCGCGTTCGCCCCGCCATCCACCGGTGCAGCAATGGCCGGACCCGACGCTCGTAGACCTCCGGATCGAAGCGCTTGGCCATGGTGTCGATCTCGGGGTCCTCGGCCACGTCGTGCTCGCCGAACATGGCGCAGGTGAGCCTCCAGAACTTGTCCGTGTAACCGCCGAAGAACACGTACCCGTCCTTGCAGGGGTAGAGCTCGTAGGGCCGGACGAACGGGTGGGCATTGCCCAAGGGTTTCGCGATCGTGCCATCGACCGTGTAGGAGACAACGGCGTTCTCGGTCAACGAGAGCACCGAGTCCTGCTGGGCCACGTCGACGAGCTGGCCCTCTCCGGTCCGCTCGGCGTGCCGGAGCGCCGCCAGAGTTCCGATCACGGCGTACATGGTCGCCGCCAGGTCGCCGATGATGGTCCCCACCCGCGTCGGGGGCTGATCCGGGTTCCCGTTCATCGACCAGAGTCCGCCGGCGGCCTGCGCACTGTTGTCGAACGCCGGTCGGCGCCGGTACGGGCCCGTCTGGCCGAAGCCCGAGATCGCGGTGTAGACGAGCCGGGCGTTGGCCTGCCGCAGTTGCTCGTAGCCGAGGCCGAGTTTGTCCATCGTGCCGGGGCGGAAGTTCTCGACGAGCACGTCGGCGCGCTCGACAAGCCGCTTCAGCAGCTCCTTGCCCTCCGGGACGGCGAGATCAAGGGTGAGTCCGAGCTTGTTCCGGTTGTACTGGGCGAAGAATGCGCTGAACCGATCGCCGTTCTCCGATTCGAGGAAGGGCGGGAAGTCCCGCGCGTAATCCGGATCGCCGGGGCGTTCGATCTTGATGACGGTGGCGCCGAGATCCGCCAGGATCATCGAGCAGAACGGCCCGGCCACCACCCGCGTCACGTCTAGGACGACCACGCCCGCGAGCGGACCCCGTGAGGTCGTCGCGCTGTCGGAACTCGCTGGAACTTCGCTCATCGCGTCTTCCCTTCCTCGCGCGGCGCCACCCGGATCCGGGTCTCGAGCAACGTGCCGCACGCTGGACTGATCAGCTCGTCGATCCACACGGCGGGTTCGGACTCCCGCGCTCGCACCCGCACACCGAGTTCGGACAACCGCTCCGATGCGATGCCGGTGCGGATCAGGGCCCCGGGTCGCCAGTCCGCACCAGTGCCCAGCCGTGCACCGCTCGCCGGGCAGTACCAGCCCGCGGCGTCACGTCGCGGGGCGGAGCTCTCGGCGGTCGCGCCCGCGGACACCGGCTGCACCGGAACCGCTCCGCCGAGCCGCTCGGTACGCAGCGCGGTGCGCCGGTGCTCGGTCGCACCGCGATCAACGCCGCCGCCGGTGAACTCCACTCCGTACACCCGCGACGCGGCAGCCGCGGTCAGGTACCCGTCGGCCACATCTCGGGCGACCAGCTCCGGATCGCGCAACAGGGGATCGCCGTAACCTCCGCCGCCGGCCACCCACTGGACGAACACGTCGTCGGAACCGATCGTGACGTCCTGCTGGTTGATCTCCAACAGATCTCTCCTATCGGCGGTCAGCTCGCCGTCCGTCGGGACGGTCCCGCCGCCGAGCAGGTCGTTGATGTTGGTGCCGCGCCACACCGCGTGTCCGCTGCCCCCTCCCGCGAACCCGCCGCCGAAGCCGTCCGCGACCACCTGCGCGTTGGGCGCGAACACGGTCTGGGTCACTTCTCGCGCCCCGTGCAGCTTCCAAGCGAACTCGTGGCCGTGCCCACCTCGATGAGCGCCGTGCCCGGCGCTGTCGAGGTTGAGGCGCTTCCACAAGTACAGCACCGGGTAGAGCATCTCGTTCATCTCGACGTCCGGCAGCGCGTTGTTGACCTGGGTCATCATCCCGCCGCAGTCGAGGCCGTCGGTCACCGGCTGCGCCCCGGTTCCCATGCCGCCGCCGTCCATGTTGAACAGCACGAAGAACTCGCCGTCGTCGCGGCTGCCCGCAGAGATGCCGCCGGTCCAGGAATCCGCCCAGACTCCTTGCGTCCGGGCCCGGATCAGCTCGCTGTCGCTGGTCCGGGCCGCCTCGTTGAGCAGCTTGGTGACAAGCCGGCTGACCCGGGCACCGGTGGTGAGGTGCCCGTTGCTGATCGGCGCCGGTGGCAGCGGGTTGACCAGGGAACCGCGTTCGGCGAGCACGGTGCACGCGGTCATGACGCCCTCGTTGAACGGCACGTCCCAAGCCAGGATCGGCACCAGCGCGCTGGCGACGCTGCCCACCAACGTTCCGTAGCTGAGGTTGATGAAGCCGTCGGTCTGCGGGCTGGAACCGGCGAAATCCATCGTGATCTGGTCACCGGACTTGGTCATCGTGCAGTGCACGCGGTAGAGCTCGTTGACGTGGCCGTTGTGCTCGGTCCACTCGTCGGCCTCGTACACGCCGTCGGTGAGCAGCGCGATCCGCTCGCGCACCACGCGCTCGGCGATCTCGAAGTTGACCCGCGTGTGCTCGCGGAACTCCGCGAGCCCGAACTCCTCGACCGTGCCGCACAGCCTGCGGATGCCGGTGTTGTTGCTGGCGACCAGGCTGCGCACGTCGTTCCAGAACAGCGTCGGAACCCGGACGTTGTTCAGCAGCACGCGGCGCACCCACTCGACGGGTTTGCCGCGCTCGAAGACCTTCACTCCGGGCGGCAGCCGCAGCGCTTCGCTGTAGCAGTCGTAGGCTCCGGGCGCGAAGCCTCCTGGGGTCATCCCGCCGACATCCACCAGGTGCGCCTGCGACTGCGCCCAGCCGATGAGCTCGTCGCCGTAGAAGATCGGGGAGATGACGTTGGTGTCCGGCGGGTGCGCCGAACCGGCGGTGTGCGGGTCGTTGCAGATGAACGCGTCCCCGGGGTGCAGCGGTTCGCCCTCGATCTCCGCGACGAGGTTCTGCACGGCCACGCTGCCGGATCCGATGTGGAACTGGACGAAGTCCGAATAGGAGTAGATCCGTCCCTCGGGGTCGAACAGCGCGGTGTTGAAGTCGCCGGATTCGGTGATCACCGGTGATCCGGAGGACCGGATCATCGCGCTGCCCATCTCCTCGACGATGGAGTCCAGCCGCATCCGGAGCACCTCGAGGGTGACGGGGTCGAAGCCTGCGGGGATGTACGTGGAGTTCGTGGTCATTGCCGTCTCCGTGCAACGTTGGTGGGGCTGACGAGTGGTCTCACGCGGCGTTCAGGCGGATCAGGAAGTGGCCGCCGTCGACGACTTCCACCACCGCTCCCTCGGGCACGTACACGGTGGTGTCCCGCTCTTCGAGCAGGCAGGGTCCCTGCGCCTTGCCCAACGCGCTGAACCCGCGGTGCACTTCGGCGTTCCGCCGTCGCCCGGTCGCGGGGTCGACGTACTCCCGGTGGGAGACGGCGTGCCGTTCGTCGCCGCCGTTGTCGGTGATCTGCTGAGCTTCGGTGCGCCCGATCGCCTTGACGCGAGAATTGATCAGCAGGACCTCGGCCTCGGTCCAGGCCGTGCCCGCGCCGAATTCCGCCTCGTAGTCCTCGATGAATCGCCCGCGCAGCAGGTCCTTGTCCTGCTCGCCGAAACTCTTGCTCGGCAGCCGCGTCGTGACCTCGAATATCTGGCCCATGAACTTCATGTCCGCCTCGCGGTACAACTCCCGGTGCTGCTCGGGAACTCCTTCGGTCTCGAACCACTCCTGGGCTCGCGACTCCAGCGCCGAGAACTCCTTCTCCAGGTCCGCCGCCGGCTCCGCGAACGTCCACGGCGTGGTCTGCACGGCGGAGAAGACCGAGTCGGCGTGCATCAGCCCGTAGGCGGAGAACACGGCGGCGTTGCGCGGGACGACCACCTCGCTCACCCCGATCTCGGCGGCGATCGCGGCCGCGAACAACCCGCACGCCCCACCGAATCCGACGAGCGTGAACTCACGAGGGTCGTGGCCGCGGTTGACCGTGATCTTCCGGACCGCGTTGGCCATCTGCGACACCGCGAGGCGGTACACGCCGTGCGCCGCGACGTCGGTGTCCAGCGCCAGCGGCTCGGCGAGGTGGCGGTGCACCGCGGCGCGAGCCTCGTCCTCGTGGAGGCGGACGGTGCCGCCCAGGTAGTAGTCGGGATTGAGCAGGCCCATCACGAGTGCCGCGTCGGTGACGGCGGGCCGGTCACCGCCCTTGCCGTAGCAAGCCGGCCCCGGGACCGAACCGGCGCTGCGCGGCCCGACCCGCATGACACCGCGACCGTCGATCCACGCCAGGCTTCCCCCACCCGCACCGATCGTCTCGATGTCGACCGCGGTGAGGCTGGTGGGCAGGCCACCGATCTCGGCACGCGGCAGCACGCGGAACTCGTCGTCGATGATCGCCGCGGCGTCCAGGCTCGTGCCGCCCATGTCCGCGGTGAGCACCCGCTGCCGCCCCAAGTGCTGGCCGAGCAGCCGAGCGCCGGTCACGCCGCCCACCGGACCGGAGTTGAACATCGCGATCGGCGCCTTGCTGGTCTCCTCCACCGAGAGGAAACCGCCGTGCACCTGCATGATCTGCACTCGCGTGCGCAGACCGCGCGCGGCGAGTTCGGCGGCGAGCTGGTCGAAGTGCTGCGCCACGATCGGCTTGACGGCCGCGTCGAGCGTGGTGGTCACCATCCGTTCGTACTCGCGGTACACCGGTGTCAGCGAGCTGGACAACGTGTACGGCAGCTCCGGGTGGCGGGCCTCCAGGTACTCGCCGATCTGCTGCTCGTGCCGCGGATTGCGGAACGACCACAGCAGGCACACCGCCAAGGATTCGGCCCCCGCCGCCAGGACGCGCTCGACGGCCCGGCCCAAGGCGTCCTCGGCGAGCGGCACGAGGACGTCGCCGGAGGAGTCGATGCGCTCCGGTACCTCGACGATGCGGTTGCGCTCGACGATCTCCGGCGGCGGTGCCATGCGGTGCGGATCCCGCTCGTCGTCGCGCGCGGAGCGGGCGATGCGCAGCGTGTCGCGGAAGCCCTGCGTGGTCAGCAGCCCGACGGCCGAGTACTTCTGCTCATCGACGGCGTTGGTGACGATCGTGTTGCCGAGGACGAATCGATCGATCCGCGAGTAGAACGCCCCCTCCCCGACGCCGAGGAGGTCTTCGAGGCCGGCGAGGGCGTTGAGGATGCCCGTCGTGACGTCCGGCGTCGAGAATGCCTTGCCGCGCACGGCACGACCGTCGTGAACGGCGACCGCGTCCGTGAACGTGCCGCCTACATCGATTCCCACGTGCAGGGTCATAGTCGCTACGTCTCCTTTGACGTGTGTTGCTCGTGATCCGCCGTACGGCCGGGTCAGCTGCCCCGTGCTCGGAGTTCGGCGAGCACCTGCTCGGCCCGGTCGGTCCGGATGGCCCGATCGGCGACCAGCCGGCGCACGACTTCAGGGATCTCGTCTGCCGTGGCACCGGCCGACACGGCGATGTTGCGGGCGTGCAGCGACATGTGGCCGCGCTGGATCCCCTCGGTCGCCAATGCGCGCAGTGCCGCGAAGTTCTGCGCCAGGCCCACCGCCGTGATGACCTCGGCCAGCTCGGACGCGCTGGACACCCCGAGCAGCCGCACCGCGGTCTGCGCCGCCGGGTGGACCTTGGTCGCTCCGCCGACCAGGCCGACCGGCATCGGGAGTTCGAGCGTGCCGACGAGGTCGCCGTCGCGGTCTACCTCGAAGTGCGACAAGGCGGTGTACCTGCCGTCCGCCCCGATCGCGTGGGAGTGCGCTCCTGCCTCGACCGCGCGGGTGTCGTTGCCGGTCGCCAGCACGACGGCGGTGATCCCGTTCATGATCCCCTTGTTGTGCGTGGCGGCGCGATAGGGATCGGCTTCGGCGAGCGCGGCGGCGTGCACGATGTCACCGACGACCTCCGCACCTCCCAGCGAATCGGCCGCGAACACCGCCCGCGCCCGCGCCAACCTCAGATCGGCCTTGTTGGTCAGGATGCGCAACAGCACGCGACCACCGCCGATCTCCCCGACCCGATCGGCGAGGGCCTCCGCCATGGTGTTCACGGCGTTCGCACCCATCGCGTCGCGCACATCGACGACCAGGTGGACGACGACGTAACGACCGGCGCGCGCCTCGACCGTGCGCACCGCGAGGTCGCGCACCCCGCCGCCGACGGAGACGAGTCGCGGATCTTGATCGTTCGCCAGGCCGATCAGTTCATCAGCGGCCTCCAGCAGCCGCACCCGCGCGCCGTCGGGGTCCGCCACGTCCAGCAGCTGCAGCTGCGCCTGCATGATCGGCTCGGAGCTGCTGGTGTGGAAGCCGCCCCGTTCTCGTGCGATCCGGGCGGCATTGCTGGCCGCGGCGACGACCGAAGGCTCCTCCGTGACCATCGGGACCAGGACGTCGGCACCGTTGACGGTGAAGTTCGTGGCCACTCCGATCGGCATGCCGAACGTTCCGAGCACGTTCTCGATCATGCCGTCGGCCTGCTCGACGGTCAGCCCGCCCGAGGTGAGCACTTCGAGGGCAGCAAGCGGGACACCCGCGTTCCGAGCCGCCGAAACCCGCCTGTCGCCCGGAGATCCATCCCGGAAACCAGGAATTCTGCTCTGCGTGGTCACCGATACCTCCACATCACCCGAGCCGCGTCGCTCGGACCGCTTCTACCGGCGGCAGGAGCGGATGTTGGACCACTCGGTGCAGCACGACCGCCGGTTGGCAGCAACAGTAGGCAGGCCGTGACCTGAGCAACACGGGTCGATCGCACGTATTCGACTCGGCGACCATGTGTGATTCGTGCAGCTCCTCCAGGAAACCGTGGAGGATCGGCCCGTCGGACGTGATCCCACCGCGTGCGCGCTGGAAACCTCGTCCAGTTCGCGACCGGTGGAATCAGCCCGGCGGCGCCCGAGGCCGGCGAATTCACCCCTCGATGTGCCGGGCCAAGGCATGCAGGCGGGTCGCCACCGAGATACGGAACAGCGACTCCGGCTCACGCCACGACGCCCCCAGCAACGCACCGATCCGTTCGAGCCGCTGCGTCACCGTGTTGACGTGGACGTGCAGGACGCGCGCCGCACGACTCGGGCTGGCGTGCGAGTCGACGAAGGCGCACAGCGTCTTGAACAGCTCGGTGCCGCGCTCCTCGTCCCACCGCAGCACAAGTCCGATGGTCGAGTCGATGAAACCGGACAGGTCCTTGCTCCCGGCACCGAACATCGCCATGTACGGCTCGTACGCCCGTGAGTCGACGATCCCTTCCGACGTGCCCACACTCCGCACGACCTCGACGCATCGCCGCGCGGCTTCGAAACACCGCCCCAATTCCTCCGGCGACGCGGCAGGCGGACCGGCGACCGCCAGCACCGGGCCTGGCTGGCCGCCCTGGACGGCATTCCATGCTTCGCGCGCCGCCAGCAGGGGATCTTCGAGGGGAGACAGGAGCACCAGCAGACCATCTCGTTCCCCGACCAGCCCGCCTGCAGCCGACCTCCGCAGCACCTCGGTGGCGGATCTCCGGCCGTCCACGGGAACCGCCACCGCGACCACTGCGCGCAACCCTTCGAGCCGCACGTCCCGCGCCCGTGCCCTGAGCAGGAGATCCTGCCAACGGTGCTGGTCCCCGCGAAGGACGTCCGCGACCAGTTCCCCCCGAACTCGGTCCTCCACCGCCGCGATCGCTTCTTGCTTGACGGCCACGAGGGCTACGATCTGCGCGGCACGCTCGATCGTGCGCTGCTCGACCTCGCGCAGTTCGAGGTCGCCGTACCCGACCACCACCGCTCCGAGGAAGGTCTCCCCCGCCACGACGGCGACGGCCACCTCCGGACGCGGCGGAATGCCTGCGACGAAGACGCACCGCCCGGACAGCCTGCTCGCGTCGATCGCTTCCCGCACGGCTGGCAGCAGGTCTCCGTCAGCAACGGAGTACTCCGCTCCGCCGTCGTCCGGCTCCTGCGCAACGGGCACGAGGTCGCGGTCCAGAACCAGCACGGGGCGCTCCAACGCCTTCCCCAGCGTCTCCGCCACCCCTTTCGCGCTACCGCCCGTCAGCACGACGGCCGTGAGATCTTCGTGGACCGCGCTGGCACGTTCCATCGCGGTGACGTTGCTCGCCAGGACGGAATTGGCCCGCTCCGCCTCCTGCGCTGCGATCCGCTCCTGCTCCAACAGCCGCGCCGTCTGGAGCACGACCGCTGCATGATCGGCGAACGCGCTCAACAGAGCGATCTCGTCCGGAACGAACTCGTGCTTGCTGCGATTCGCCGCGAACAGAACCCCGAGCACCCGATCCCCCGCCACCAGCGGCACGCCCAGCAGCGAAACGAGTCCCTCTGCCGCTACGGCAGCGTCGATCTCCTGCTCGTGCGGGACCGAATGGTTCGCCTGGTAAACAGAGGTCCACTGCGGACACCGCGTGCGCACCACCTTGCTCGCCAACCCCATCCCCGGCGGCACGCGCAAGTCGCGGAACGACGGTGCCACGGACCCCAAGGTCGACCGGACCCGAAGCTCGTCGCTGCCCTCGTAGAACTCCGACAAGTAGGTGACATCCGTGCTCATCAGGGCGTGCGCTCGTTCGACCAGGCGGTGCAGCAACGCATCGGTGTCGCGCAGCTCAGCGAGCTCCCGCGCGCTGGAGAACAAGGCCGACAACTCCTGCCCACGGCGACGCCAGCGCGCCAGCAGCGACCGGAGGTCACGAAGGCGATCCACCAACCCCGCCGCTTCTCCTGCCGGCAGCTCCGAGCTCAGCCGCTCGAACACGCTGGCCGCGTCATCCTCGGGCTCACCGGCAACGGCATCGAGCAGTTCCACCACCCGGGCCACGGAGAGGCCCGCGCTCTGCTCGTCAGAATTCGTCAGCACGCCCGCCAGGATGCCCCCTCGCGCAACGACAGGTGAAACCCATCCACGGTGCGGTAGAACCCGAGATCCGAAGAATTCGGCCGCATCACCCACCGGCGGGCGGAACAGATCGGCTTTCAGGGCAGCACGACTCTCAGCAGCAGGATCAGTGGTAACCACCACGGAACGCGGTGTCCTGCCGACGGTGCGAGCACGGCGGACCGCAAGCGAGGGTGCGAGACCTCACCCTCCGACGCAGGTGGGTCACCGCGCGTCCCCGCCAGTGGCATGGGGACGTTATCGCCGTGCTCACCATGCCAAGAAGACGCGCAGCGCGACCGCTCAAGGGACGTACACCCCCGTCGAAGTTCGCGTTCGGTTCTTGCCTGATTCCTGCCGCTGATATTTCGCCATACGGCGGCGGGACCCCCTCAACGAAAAGCAGCTCGACCTCCTGAAGCGAGTCGACGCCTCCGAGGATCTCGGCGGACCCGAGCGCTTACGGCTCCGGCACTCTGCCAACGCCGTTCGCGACCGCGGGTTGATCACGATCAGCAAACGCGACGGCGTGTGGCGGGTGGCGATGACCATGGCCGGGCGGTTCTACCTCGATCACGGGCACCATCCTGACGATCCTCGCTATCGGAACGACCGACAGCCCCACTGCCGACGGCGGGCTGTGAAGTCCGGCTGATCCTCCCGCTCGACGATTCGACGCCGCCGCCCGGCGCCGTGTCCGGTCGGGGAAGCCGCTCGTGATCACGCCGCGCTCGCCGACGACCGGCGGCTCGCGCGCACCGAGCCGGACCCCTGCTCCCGGGACTCGCCCACAGCGAGGTACCTCGCTGTGCGCGGCGTGCGGAGATCTCCTCGACGGCCCGAACCAGCCACTGCGGGGCTTCCTCGTCGGCGAAGTGGCCCGACGGTGCGCTGACGCCGACGACGTCGTCGGCATGCGCCCGCAACGGCACGGCCGGATCCGCGCCGGCATCGTGGAGCCCGGCGGCGACGGCCAGGACCGGCATCGGCAGTGACCGGTCGGCGAGAAGTTCGCGGTTGTGCCGACCGTCAGCAGGGTGCGGTAGTGGGCGAAGCCGCCGCGCAGCCGGTCCCGGCCGCGGTATGCCTCGGCGTAGGTGCGCAGGTCGTCATCGGTGAAGGTGCCCGACGTGCTCATCGCCCCGAAGGTGGTGGTCGCGAATTCGAGTTCGGGCCCGTCGAGGAGCATCTCCGGCACATCGGGTGCCATGAAGAACCCGAAGTGCCACATGCCGCCGTCGGCCACGTTCATCGCCTCCTCCAGCCCGAGGCCTCTCAGCAGCGCGGCGAGCAGGACGAGCGCGGACACCTCGCGGGGGAACTGGAGTGCCCCGGCGAAGGCGACCATGGCTCCGATGTCGTGGCCGACCACGACGGCGGACCGCGGGAGGTCGAGCGCCTCGAGCAGGCCGCGCAGGTCCCGGGCCTGTTCTGCTTGTCGTAGCCGGCGCCCGGCCGGGCGTTCACGCCGGTGCCGCGCAGATCGGGAACAACGACGGTGTGGGTACGCGCCAGCGCCAGCACGACGTGTCGCCAAGCCCGTCCGGTCTGCAGCCCGCCGTGGAGCAGCACGAGTGCCGGTCCGCCGCCTACCGCGACGGAGAGGGTGGTGTCGTCGGTGGACACGGAACGGACGGTGAACCCGGTCAGAGGCCAGGTGGTGGTCATGGGAGGTCCTTTCCGTGGCCAGACCAGCGCCCACAACCGGAGCGAGCCGATCATGGTGAGCATGTCGGTGTGACATGGGATCCAGCCGAGCTCGCGGCGCGAGCGCGGCGCGCGGAGCCGTCTGGACGCGCCGAGGACCAACGCGTCGAACTCGCCCACGCCTAGGCCGCTGCGGTGGGATCGAGGCTGCGTGTGGTGCAGCCGAGGTCGGCCGCGACGGCTTCGGCAGGTGTTGAGGCCTCCCCGACGTAGCAGGCGGCACCGGTCCCGGCGACGGATCGATAGATCAGCGACGCGTGACCGTGTTCGCCGGGGCCCGGATCAGACCGGGTACGAGCACGACCGTGCGGATCCCGCGGGAGGCACCGGCCCGGACCGCATCCCCCCGCGGCGAGCCGGTCGACGGCCAGCCGCTCTACGACGAAGGCGTCGTCCCTGTCGTGGCGAGGGTGAGGAAGCCGTGGTGGAGGTCGGTGCGGCGTTCCCAGCGATGGCCAGGAGTCGGAACTGGTGCAGTAGCGCGAAGGTGCGTTCCACGACCCGATGCTCCGGCGGGTTGTCGTCGCGCGCATTGGCGGGATCGTCTCGACCGGCGGCAACAGTGGCGTGTCGGTTGCTGCTGCCCGGTCAGCAGGACGACCATGAAGACCGCCCACAGTCCGCTCGCGGCGAAGTGATGCGGCTGCTCGCGGCCTACCCGCCGCCCACCGGCATTGCACGATTCCGAACCGCGGACGGCGGCGGCCGGGGCTCGGGTCCCTGGTGACCCCGGACGAGAGGAGCCGGTGTCGATGCGTCGCACTTCCGACCCGGACAACCCGGATGCCCTGCCGGGCAGGTGGCGGGCCGGCCTCGCGCGGACGAGGGCACTCGTCGGCCGGGCGGTCGTGGGCTCACAAGCGGAAGGCGATCAGCTCCTGATGCTCAAGACCGCCGGTGCGGCGGGAATTGCGTGGGTGGTGGCCGCGCGGCTGACCGGCGTGCCGAGCCCGGTGCTAGCGCCGCTGGCCGCGGTGCTCGTCGTGCAGGCCACCGTGTACCAGACGATGCAGTCCGGTTTCCGCCGAGTCGTGGGGGTCGTGCTCGGCGTACTGCTCGCCCTGGTGCTGGGGCAGTGGCTCGGCCTCAACGCCTGGAGTCTGACCTTCGTGCTGCTGCTGGCGTTGCTGGTGGGGCGGATGTTCCGGCTCGGCGGGCAGACCAACCAGGTCGCCGTCAGCGCGCTGCTGGTGTTGGCCATCGGGGGCACCGCGACCGGCTACGCGCAGGAGCGGATCTTCGAGACTGTTGTTGGCGCACTGGTAGGGGTGCTGGTCAACGTGCTGGTCGCGCCGCCAGTGCACGTGCACGTTGCGCGCGACTCGATCGCCACGATGGCGCACAAGACCGCGGGACTGCTGATCGACATCGGACAGCGTCTCGCCTACGAGGAGCTCGTGTTCGAGCCCGGCCGGACCCGGGAGCTGCTGTGGACGGCGCGGGACCTCCACCACGAGATCGCCGACATCCGCGAGCAACTCGACCACGCCTCCGAGAGCCTGCGCTACAACCCGCGCCACAGCGTGTTCGTCAGCCCCGCACGCAAGCCCGAGCCAGCGGCGCTGCTGGAGCGGGCACGCGCGGGGGCCGACGCCGCCGACCACATCGTTGACCAGGCCAGCGGAATCGCCCGAGCCCTCGTCGACGTAGGAGAGGGCCGCTCCGGCGCCGAGTGGGATCCCGCCGTCACCGCGCGGGTCGGCGAGCTGGTGACCAGCACCGGGCGGGCGGTGGAGACCTGGGCGCAGGCCCTGATCGTCGACGACCCGGACGCACCGGACGAGGAAGGGCTGCGCGGGCAACTGGTACGCGACATCGAACATGCGCGGGCGAAGCTGGCCGCGCTCAGCCAGGAACTCGCGACGCAACGCGGGGAAACCGCCGGTTCGACGACCATGAGTTGGCTCGTCATCGGCAGCGTGCTGGCCGACATCTCCCGCATCCTCGCCGAGGTCGACCCCGCCGGCGGGGCGCACAAGGCGGCGTTGTCCCCAACCCCGCCCGCCCACGTGCACTTGCGTCGGCCCACGTTCCGAACACTGCGCCGCAGGCTCCGGGCTACCCGCGCGCGCCTGCGCCACCGGAGCTGAGCCGCGTCTGAGCAGAGTGGTCGACGTCGGCGACCGAGACTTCCTCGAAATCGCCGAGGAGTCGTCACTGTTCGTGCTGGTCGACTTCTGGGCACCGCTGCAGGCCGGTCCATGCCGGATGTCGGGATCCAGGCCGTGCCGACGCTCCCGCTGCTCAACCGGGATGAGGTTCTCGCGCGCCAGGTGGCGCCGCGGCTGCGCAAGCGGGCCGAGCAGGGTATCGGCGTGCAGTCGTTGCGCTGACTGGCTCAGGACGGGGTGTCTAGAACCCGCCAGGCGCGGGTCGCCACGTGCATGTTGAGGCGGTTGTCGACGTCGCTCAGGTCGATGCCGGAGATCTCCCGGATCCGCCGGAGCCGGTAGCGCAGCGTGCTCCGGTGGATCACCAGCGCCATGGCGGTGGCGTTGTAGTTCCCCCCGCGATCCAGGTAGTGCGACAGCGTGTTCACCAGGTCGGCACGATGGGTGCGGTCGTAGTCGAGGAGCCGACCGATCCACTCTCGCACGAACGTCTCGACGTTCGCTCCGCCCTCCCCCTGGCCGAGGATGCGGTAGAGGCCGATCTCGTCGAAGAAGGTGGTGCCGCAACGCTCCCGCGACTCCTGGCGGATCCGCAAGGCACGCAACGCCTCCCGGTACGACCTGGCGAATTCGGCCGGGGCGTCACAGCGACCACCCACCCCGATCGCCCCGCACTCATCGCCCAGCTCACCCGCGAGCGCGTGGTAGAAGCCCTTGCCGTCTGGGCGGCCGCTGTTGAACAGGACCACGGCGCCCGAACGCCGGGACACCAGGCCCGACATACCGAGCTTTTTCGCGGCGCGCTGAACGGCCGAGGCGACCACGTCATCGGCGCTCGCGTCACGCCACTGGACCGCGAGCGCGTAGTGCGGCCCGTGGAGGTTGTGGCCGACCGCCTCGGAACGGGCGAACACGCTGTCGTCCTCGACGCCGGCAACAAGATCCTCGACGAGGTCCCGGCGCAGCCGAAGCTCGGTTTCGGCGAGGTTGCGGGCGTGGGTGAGCACCAGGGCGAGCGCCATCGCTGCATGCTCCATCGCATAGGCGACGTGCGGGTCAACGGTCGGCTCCGGATCGATCAGCGCGATCACCCCGAGGATCTCGTGCCGGGGCTGGGCGAGGATGACCAACCGGTCCCGGTTGCGGGCCACCCCGTTGCGGGCCGACGCCTGCCGCAGCGTCTCCTCCCGCCGCCCATAGGGCGCGGAGTAGGGGTGCGACTCGGCCGGGCCCGCCCACGACAGCAGGTTGCCGAACCGGTCCTCGATCGCGACCGGCCTGCCGGTGAGCGTGTGCAGGGCGGCGGCGATGTCGGCCGTATCGCCATTGGTGGCCGTGATCCGGGTGAAGGTCTCGTGGATGGTCGCGCGACGCTGCAAGTCGTCGACCGTGGTCTTGAGATGCTGGTTCATCGTCGCCAGGTCCTCGCTGAGCCGGCTCAGCTGCCGGGCGTGGTCTCGCTCGTACAGGAACGACGCGTTGGCCAGGGCCGCAGCCGTGTGCTGGGCGAGGACGTGGAACAGGGACAGCTCGGAGGGCGCCGGCTCGTGCTCACCGGTGAGCACGAGGTAGCCGGTGAGCCCGTCCGGGCTCCGCAGGCCGAAGGCCCAGGCCCAGTTCGCCTCCGACCCCAGGACCGGGCCGTCCTCACCCCGCAGCGCCGCGAGCTGGTCGGCGAGGACGCTCGAAGCCTCGTGCCCGGCAGACGGAACGGCCACCAGCTCCCCGGAACTCAACAGGAACGCGGCGGACGCATGGAAGGCGCCCAGCTCGGGAACCGACGACATGGCTAAGCGAAGAATGCCCTTCTCATCCCGGCTCTCGAACATCGCCCTCGACCGTTCCAACATCCGGTGGAGCTCGGAGCTGAGCACTGCCTCTTGTTGGCCAGTGTGCGGCTTCGGGGAGGTGTGCGAGATCTTCATACGAATTCCCCTAGCGACATGCTCTGCGCCGTCAACGGTACGGCGGAATCGGAAGATTCGCTTGGCACGCGCGGTCGATCGCATCGCCAGGTTCGATCGCACCGAACTTTCGGCCACGGGAGCGGACGCGCCCGCCCCTGCGCTCGCGGGAACGTGGCCTCATCGAACCGGAGCGAATCCGCGGCGACCGTCAGGTGCCGCCCGCGTGCGGAATCTGAACGGGGGACGTCAGGACATCCAGATGCGACCCAAAAGACCGCTGATGACCGGTCATGCGATTCGGTCACTTCCGAGGGCAGGCCGACCGAACAGGCGGCTACACGCCGATCTTCGCACGATCGCGAGCCGTGGTGACCCGCAACGAAGGCCGCCGGGGGTGGGCAGGCCGACGAAGTGGTCATCACCCCGTCGCTCAACCCACCGCCGCGCGGCGAGATCAAGTACAACGCACACCGCACGGCGGGCCCGCAGGCACCGACGTCACGAGTTGGATCGACCCACCCGTGTCAACGAACTGGTGGAAGGCTCCGCAGAAAGACCTACGCCCGGCCGAGGTCAGCGGCGGGCGACTACGCCCCCTTCCCGGCGCCTACGTGGACGAGCTCTCCACTGCCCACCGGCGTTGCGATCGACAAGGCTTCCATCAGCTTCCGACTGATCGACGGCGTCGCGGGGGACCTCCACCCCTGGCTGGTCGAGGTCCCGGTGGCTTGCGGGCCCGCCGCGGATGTCCTCCTCTGACAGGCGGAGGATTCCGCGAGTGCGGCGATCGCGTTCGGAGGTGCGGTATGGATCCCGACGTCGTGGTGGAGACGCCGGTCCCGGAACAAGTACGAATGAATCACGAGCGTTGCCGGATCCGGCTGGGCAGCACGTTGCTCACCGCCACGCAGTACCCTGCGGACTACGGTTTCGTCCCCCACACCTGTGCCGAGGACGGCGAACCGCTGGACCCGCTCGTACTCGTCACCAGTAACACCTCCCGAACGGCCAAGTCGCGGGACCCGTGGTGGGCGTTTTCCGGATACGCGACCAGAACGGGGCACACGCGAAGCTGTTGTGCGTACCCGCCAGGAACACATCGCCGACGTGCCCGACCGGCCCTGGCGCTCGGTGGCTGAGATCGGGCGCTTCTTCGCGGTGTACAAGGCCATCGAGCCGGGCAAGTGCGCCGAGGTGCGCAGCTGACAGGACCGCGCCTTTGCCGAGCAGAGCGTGCGGGCGGCCTACGCCAGGTTCGAGCGCTGAGCGGTCCTCGCGCCCCGGACTCCCGTGGAGGTCATCATGCCCGAGCTGCCCGAGCTGATAGCGCTGGCGATCGGGGCGCTGAGCATCACTGCCCTGGCCCGGCGGTTCAGACTTTCCGAGCCGATGGCCCTGGTCCTGGCCGGGCTGGTGGCGTCGTTCGTCCCGGGACTGCCGGACTACCGGCTGGACCCCGATGTGATGCTGGTGTTGGTCCTACCGCCCCTGCTGTACTCGGCCGCGCTGAGCAGCTCCTACGTCGGCATCCGCGCCCACCTGCGCCCGATCGCGCTGCTAGCGGTCGGACTCGTGCTGTTCGCGACGGCCGTCGTCGGTGCGGTGGCGTGGTGGGCGGTGCCGGGGATCCCGCTCAGCGCCGCGTTCGTGCTCGGCGCGGTGGTGGCGCCACCGGACGCGGTCGCCGCCACGGCGATCGGCCGCAGGCTGGGCCTGCCGCGTCGGATCATGACGGTCCTCAACGGGGAGAGCCTGGTCAACGACGCCACCGCGCTCACCGCCTACCGGGTAGCCGTGGCAGCCGCCGTGGGGACCGGTTCCTCGCTGTTGGAAGGTGTCGGCGTGTTCGTGCTGGGGGCCGCGGGCGGGCTGGCGATCGGTGCCGTCGCTGGCTGGGTCGTGCACCGCGCGCCTGATTCTCGAGGACGGGACGCTGGAAAGTGCCGTCGGACTACTCGTGCCGTACGCGACCTACCTGGTGGCCGAGCAGGCGCACGCTTCGGGAGTCTTGGCGGTGGTGGTCGCGGGGCTGTTCCTCAGCCACCGCTCGCACCAGGGCAGTGCAGCCACCCGCGTGCAGGACCAAGCGGTGTGGCGAGCCGTGACCACGCTGCTGGAAGCGGTCGTGTTCGCGCTCATCGGGCTGCAGCTGCGCACCGTGGTGGACGGGGTCTCACAGGACCTCGAACGATTGGTCGTCGCCGGTATCGTGTTGACTGCCGTGGCCGTGCTGGCCCGGGCGGCGTGGGTCTTCGGGGTCATGTACGTCCCCGAGCGGCTGTTCGGCGGGCACGACCCCATGCCGTCGCAGTACGCGGTCATCGTGTCCTGGTCCGGCATGCGGGGCGTCGTCTCGCTGACCGCCGCGTTCGCGATCCCGGCCGTCACGGTCGCGGGGGCACCGTTCCCGTTCCGGGCAGAGCTGATGTTCCTGGCCTTCTTCGTCACCCTGGCAACGCTCCTGCTGCACGGCCTGACCCTCCCCTGGCTCATCCGTCGGCTGCGGGCCACCGGGGATGAACCTGAGGGGGACGCACTGGTGCAGGCGCAAGCCCTGCGCGAGGCAGCGCGGGTGGGCCTCGAACGGCTGGAGGTGCTACTGGCCGAGACCCAGCCGCCCGAGGAGATCGCCGAGGACCTGCGCCGTGCCGCCCGCAGGCGCAGCGCCACCAGGCGTGGGAGCGGCTGGGGCGGAGCGCGGACGAACTCGGCGACAGTCCGTCCGCGGTCTACTGGCGGCTGCGCGCGGAGATGCTCGCCGCTGAGCGGGCGGCACTGGTCCAGATACGCGACGAACACCGGCTGGACGACGAAATCCTGCGCCCGATCCTGCACGAAATCGACCTGGAGGAACTCATGCTCCAGCACTCCTGACCGACCACATCGCCCTGGCGGGTTGAGAAGCGGCCGGGAATTCACCGCCCCAAGCCGAAGCCGCTCCGGAACAGCAGGCGCGAGGATGGCCTGCGGCACCGCCGGAGCGGTAGGCGGGCTTTGCCGACCTTGCCGGGAGGTAGCAGAATGAAGGCGGTTCGCCTGCGGCGCAGCGGTGCGCAGCCAGAGGTCGAAGACGCACCTGGCCCTGCCGTGGCGCACCCGTTAAACGTCCTTGTCGAGGTGGACGCTACAGATCTGATCGTCGACCGGTGGATCGGACTGACCGATGCGCCGTCGCCGCACGCGCTCGGCCACGGAACCGCGGGCCGGGTCCTCGACATCGGGCCCGGGGGCGGCCAACCCGACCCGGTGACCTGCTGCACCCGCGGCCGAAGTGCGGCTCTGGCGGTGCTCAGCGGGGACGCGGTAGGTCTGCTCGGAATCCAAGGTGTGCTGGCGCGCGCTCCGGCCGAGGTCGAGGTCAGCGACGTGTCGGACTGGGGCTCGGGTGGTCCGGGGCCGGAGAACGACCACGCCGGTGGCCAGCGCGTGGAGGAGATGCTCGACCGAACGTCGGGCCGGGGTGCCAACGTGGTCATCGCAGACTGGTAGGCCACCACCGCGACCTGGCCCTGGTATCCGAGAGGAAGGCCCGCACGGAGGTGTCAGGTGGCGGGATACCACCCCGAAAGAGTCACCGAGACCGTCGCAGCCCTGTCGCGGGACGCGCGGATGGTCCGTGCTCGTTTCCGGCCTCGGTGTGAGCCGGTGATCTGTTCGTGCGTTCCAGAAGAGAGGTGATGGACATGGCGGTCATGGGTGTGAGCAAGTTCCAGCGGTTCTTCCGCTCGACGACCGGGCTGAACGTCGACAAGAACGACCTCAAGCGCTACAACGACTTCGTCAACGACAAGATCTACGACCTGTGCATCATCGGCCGCAACGCGGCCAAGGCCAACGGTCGTGACGTGATGAGCGTGGCTGACCTCCCGGTGACCAAGGGTCTGCAGGAGTGCGTTCACGCCTTCCAGAAGGTGGAGGAGGAGATCGAGGTCAAGCCCCTCCTCGAGCACATCACCGCCCGGCCGGTACTGGAGGTGGAGCTGGGCGAGGAGGTGCTGGAGCGACTGCCGCTGGTCGCAGGCGGGATCAGCGTGGCGCTCGCCCGCTCCTTCAAGATCGTCGACCCGGCGGTGAAGAACCCGGCGACCGAGGAGTGGGAGCGGGCGTTCGAGCTGTTCCACCTCCTGCTCTAGGAGTTCGGCCGAGAGAACCGGGGAGGTCCGGAGTGGACTCCCCGGTTCTCGTCAGGCGGGTTTCAGGCGGCTTGCGCGTGCAGGGCGTCAGCCTCGTACTCCACTCGTAGCTCGCCGTCCCGGGCCGAGACGACCACGGTGCCGCCTTCCTGGAAGTCGCCGCGCAGCAACGCCCGCCCGATCCTGGTCTCCACTTCGTGGGCGATGAAGCGGCGCAGCGGGCGGGCGCCGTAAATGGGGTCGAATCCCTGCTCGGCGATGAGCCGCCGGGCCTCCTCGGTGACCCGCAGCGTGGTGCGCCGCTCGGAGAGGCGGGCCCGCAGGTCCTCGAACTGCAGCTGCACGATCTTCTCGATCTGGGGCAGCGATAGCGGGCGGAAGAGCACGATGTCGTCGATCCGGTTGAGGAACTCGGGGCGGAAGTGCCGGCGCAGGTCGTCCAGGACCCGCTCCCGCGCGTCGGGCTTGATCTCGCCCTCCTCGACGCCGTCGAGCAAGTACTCCGATCCGATGTTGGAGGTCATGATGATGACGGTGTTGCGGAAGTCGACGGTGCGCCCCTGGGCGTCGGTGATCCGGCCGTCGTCGAGCACTTGCAGCAGGGTGTTGAAGACCTCCGGGTGCGCTTTCTCGATCTCGTCGAAGAGCACCACCGAGTACGGCTTGCGCCGCACCGCCTCGGTGAGCTGTCCCCCTTCCTCGTAGCCGACGTAGCCGGGCGGGGCGCCCATGAGCCGACTGACGGTGTGCCGTTCCTGGTACTCACTCATGTCCAGGCGGACCATGTTCTCCTCGGTGTCGAACAAGGTGGCGGCCAGCGTCTTCGCCAGCTCGGTCTTGCCGACACCGGTCGGGCCGAGGAACACGAACGAGCCGATGGGCCTGTAGGGGGCGCGGATGCCCGAGCGAGCGCGGATGATCGCGTCGGCGACGAGCTGGACGGCCTCGTCCTGGCCGATGACCCGCTCCCGCAAGATCTCGTCGAGGCGCAGCAGTTTCTCCCGCTCGCCCTCTTGGAGCCGGGCGACGGGGATGCCCGTCCAAGCAGCCACGATCTCAGCGATCTCTTCTGCTGTGACGACCTCCCGCAACAGCTGGTGCTCGCCCTGCTTGGAAGCAAGCTGCTCTTCCTCGGCCCCGAGCCTGCGCTCCAGCTCGGTGATCCGGCCGTAGCGCAGCTCGGCTGCGCGGTTGAGGTCGTAGTTGCGCTCGGCGTCGTCGGCCTCGCGGCGCAGTTGCTCGAGATCCTGGCGCAGCTCCTGCACGCGCCGGATCGCGCGCCGCTCGGCCTCCCATTGCGCGTGCTTGGCGTCGGTCTCGGTGCGCAGGTCGGCAAGTTCCTTGCGCAGCTCGTCCAGCCTGGACATGCTGGCCGGATCGGTCTCCTTGGACAGCGCGGCCTCCTCGATCTCCAGCCGCGTAACCCGGCGGGTGAGCTCGTCGAGTTCGGCGGGCATGGAGTCGATCTCGGTGCGCAGCCGGGCGCAGGCCTCGTCGACGAGGTCGATGGCCTTGTCGGGCAGGAACCGGTCACTGATGTAGCGGTGGCTCAGCGTCGCCGCCGCGACCAGCGCGCCGTCCTGGATCTTGACGCCGTGAAAGACCTCCAGGCGTTCCCGCAGCCCCCGCAAGATCGAGACGCTGTCCTCGACCGACGGTTCGTCGACCAGCACGATCTGGAACCGCCGTTCCAGTGCCGCGTCGGTCTCGATTCGCTTGCGGTACTCGTCTAGCGTGGTCGCGCCGATCATGTGGAGCTCGCCGCGGGCGAGCATCGGTTTGAGCATGTTGCCCGCGTCCATCGCGCCCTCGGCGGCGCCGGCGCCGACCACGGTGTGCAGCTCGTCAACGAACAACAGGATGCGGCCCTCGGCGGCCTTCACCTCGCCGAGCACGGCCTTGAGCCGTTCCTCGAACTCACCGCGATACTTGGCACCGGCCACCAGCGCACCCATGTCGAGGGCGAACACGGTCTTGTCCCGCAGCCCTTCCGGCACGTCGCCGTGCACGATGCGCTGCGCCAGGCCCTCCACGATCGCGGTCTTCCCGACGCCGGGATCACCGATGAGCACCGGATTGTTCTTCGACTTGCGGCTCAGGATCTGGACGACCCGCCGGATCTCGGCGTCACGGCCGATCACCGGGTCGAGGGTGCCCTTGCGGGCCTCGTTGACGAGGTCGCGGCCGTACTTCTCCAGAGCTTCGTAGGAGTTCTCCGGCGTGGCTGAGGTGACCCGCTGGCTGCCTCGGATCTCGGTCAGCGCGTTCAGGAACGACTCGCGGGTGATGCCGTGCTCGGACAGCCGCCGACCCGCCCTGCTCGACGAGCCTTCCTCGGCCATTGCCAGCAGCAGGTGCTCCACCGAAACGTACTCGTCCTTGAGCCGCCTGGACTCCCGCTCGGCGGCGTCGAGCAGTCTGGACGACCGCTGGCTGACGTAGACCTGCCCGGGCTGCGCGCCCGGACCGGTGACCTTGGGCAGTTGCGAGAGGTCCTTCTCGACGTCGTCACGCAGGACGCCGGGATCGGCGCCGACCCGTTCGACCACGCGCGGCACGATTCCCTCGGACTGGTCGAGTAGCGCCAGCAGCAAGTGCTCGCCGTCCACTTCGGTGTGGCCGTGCTCGGTCGCGATGGTCTGCGCCGCCTGCAGCGCCTCCTGCGACTTCTGGGTCAGCCGGTTCATGTCCATCGTGGATCACCTCCTGTCCCGCCTCGGGCGGTGGGGCGGGATCGGAGTGCGGTTTCCATCCGGTCGATTCGGTCGAGCAGGTCCAGCACCAGCCCGATCGCTGCGTAGTTGAGCGAGAGCCCGGCCCGCAGCCGCTGAATACGGGCGAGTACCAGGGGCGCGCTCTCGACGAACCACGGCGTCCCGTCGGCGTCGTAGGACGCTTCCAGCAGGCTCAGGGCCACGAACCGCCGGACCAGGTCGGGGTGCATTCCGGCCTGTGCTGCGGTGGTGTCCAGGCTGAGCCGGTGCGGACGGGCGAGCGCGTAGCCGGGCCCGCCTGGACCCCGTTGCCGAGACGGATTGCTCATGATCACCTCCGGGGGTCGAAAGTGGATTCGGTGGCCAGCTGCTCGAACAGCTCCCGCTCGCGTGCGGTCGGTGTCGTCGGCACCATCACGCGCAGCTCGGCGTAGAGATCGCCGGGGGTGCCGCGCGGGTGGGGCATGCCTTCGCCGCGCAGCCGCAGCCGTCGGCCGCTGGAGGAGCCCGCCGGGACGGTCACCTTCGTCTCCCCACCTGGCGTAGTGAGCGGGACGGTGGCGCCCAACGCCGCTTCCCAGGGCGTGACTGGCAGGTCGACGTGGATATCGCGACCCGACAATCGGTAGCGGGGGTGCGGGGCGATCCGGACGCGCAGGTAGAGGTCACCGGAGGGGCCATCGCCGCTGCCCCGGCCGCCCTGCCCGGCCAGCCGGATGCGCTGGCCATCGACGGCGCCGCGCGGCACGGTCACCCGGTACTCCCTGGTTCCCTCGGGGCCGGACAACGTGATCGTGCGGGTGCCGCCGCGGTAGGCCTCCTCGACGGTCAGCTCCAACTCGGCTTCCTGGTCGGCCCCGGGAATGGGACCGGCCGCGCCGCGGGCGCCGAAGATACTGCCGAACAGGTCCTCGAAGTCGACCTCTCCCCCACCCGTGGTGAAGTGCACGTTCCGGCTCCCACCAGTGCCACGGGTGCGCCAGGTGCCTCCAGGGCCGGTGCCGGCACCCGCGCCGACACGTTCCTCCCAATCTTCCGGAACGGACCGGAAGTCCGGGCCGAAGCGGTCGTAGCGCTTGCGGAGGTCCGGATCCGACAGCACATCGTAGGCCTCGTTGATCTCCTTGAACCGCTCCTCGGCCTCCGGGGCGGAGTTCACGTCGGGGTGGTGGCGACGTGCCAGCTTGCGGTAGGCCTGCTGGATCTCGTCCTGGCTCGCGCCGCGGGACACCCCCAGCACCTCGTAGTAGTCGCGCGCCATGGCGCTCACCCCGACTGCCTCGTGACGCTGACCGCGGTGGGCCGCAGCTGGTTATCCGGCTCGCCGTAGCCGGGACGCCGGACGCCGACGACGATGCCGGGTTCAGCATCGGAGTCGGACACGACGTCGACCACCTCGTGGCGGCTCGGGTCGAACGGGACGCCGACCTCCTCCTGGCGCGGGTAGCCGAGCCGGGCCAGGAGGTCCACCGCCTGGTCCCGGACGGCCCGCACGCCGTCGACGATGGACTCGGGGTCGGCCTCGGCGTGCTCGAGCGCCAGTTCGAGGTTGTCCAGCACCGGCAGCCACGCCGCGGTGGCTTTCGCTCGCTCCTCGGCGCGCACCAGTCCCAGCTCGCGCACGTGACGCTTGCGCGCGTTGTCCAAGTCGGCCAAGGCGCGCCGGAGGCGGTCCTCCAGCTCGGCGGCGTTGGGCCTGACCGCTTCAGCTTCCTCCGGCTGCTCGGCCTGCTGTGCCTGCTCGTCGGATTCGGTGTCGTGTTCGTGCGGTGATGTTGTCATGCCGGGCCTCACGTCCGTTCGAAGTCGGCGTCCACGACGTCGTCATCGCCGCCACCTTCTTCGGAGCCGCCCGTCGCATCGCTGGTCGCGCTCGCGGCACCGGCACCGGCACCGTAGGTTGACAGTCCCTGGTAGATCTGGCGCAGGTCGTCGGTCAGCGGCCGGGCCCGCTCCGGCGACGCCTCGTCGCGGACTGCCTCGCGCGCCTCGTTGACCAGCATCTCGGCCCGAGCCCGCTCGTTCACCGGTGCCGCGTCGCCGAGCTCCTGCAGCCGCTTCTCCACCTGGTAGGCGGCCGAATCGAGTTCGTTGCGGGTCTCCACGGCGGCGCGCAGCTGCTGGTCCTCGTCGCGGTTGCGCTCGGCTTCGGAGACCATCCGCTCCACCTCGCCCTTGTCGAGGTTGGAGCTGTCGCTGATGGTGATGCTCTGCTGGGCGCCGGTGTCCTTGTCCTTCGCGGTGACGCTGAGGATGCCGTTGGCATCGACGTCGAAGGTGACCTCGACCTGCGGTTCGCCGCGCGGAGCCGGCCGAATGTTCTCCAGCCGAAACCGGCCGAGCACCCGGTTGTCGGCGGCCCGCTCGCGTTCGCCCTGCAGCACTACGATGTCCACCGCGGACTGGTTGTCCTCAGCGGTGGAGAAAACCTCGGTGCGCCGTGCCGGGATCGTGGTGTTGCGCTCGATGAGCTTGGTCATGACGCCGCCGCGGGTCTCCACCCCGAGTGATAGCGGTGTGACGTCGAGCAGCAGGACGTCCTGGACGTCACCCTTGAGCACACCGGCCTGCACCGCTGCGCCCAGCGCGACGACCTCGTCCGGGTTCACGCTCATGTTCGGGTCTTTGCCCCCGGTGAGCTTGCGCACGAGCGCCTGCACGACTGGGATCCGGGTGGAACCGCCGACCAGGATGACCTCGTCGATGTCGTTCTCGGTGACCTTGGCATCGCCCATCGCGCGCTTGACCGGGTCCAGGCACCGCTCGACCAGGTCGGAGGTCAGCTGCTCGAATGTCGAACGCATGATCGTGGACTGCAGGTGCTTGGGACCGGCGGCGTCGGCGGTGATGAACGGCAGGCTCACCTGGGTCTGCGACACCGAGCTGAGCTCGACCTTGGCCTTCTCCGCAGCCTCGAAGAGCCGTTGCAGCGCCTGTGGGTCGTTGCGCAGGTCGATGCCGTTGTCGCGCTGGAACTCGTCGGCGAGGTGGTCGACGAGCCTGCGGTCGAAATCGTCGCCGCCGAGGTGGCCATCACCGGCGGTGGAGCGGACCTCCACGACGCCGTCGCCCACGTCGAGGAGGCTGACGTCGAAGGTACCGCCACCGAGGTCGAAGACCAGCACGGTCTCGTGCCCACGCTTGTCCAGCCCGTAGGCCAGTGCAGCTGCGGTCGGCTCGTTGATGATCCGCAGGACCTCCAAACCCGCGATGCGCCCAGCGTCCTTGGTGGCGGTGCGCTGGGCGTCGTTGAAGTAGGCGGGCACGGTGATGACGGCCTCGGTGACCTTCTCGCCCAGGGACTTGCCCGCGTCGTCGGCGAGCTTGCGCAGGACCTGCGCGCTGATCTCCTCCGGCGCGTACTGCTTGCCCCGGACTTCGAAGCGCGCGACACCGTTGTCGCCCTCGACGACGTCGAAGCCGACCGCGTCTATTTCGTCGGTGACCTCCTCGAAGCGGCGACCGATGAAGCGCTTCGCCGAGTAAATCGTGCCCTTCGGGTTGAGGATCGCCTGCCTGCGTGCCAGCTGGCCCACGAGGCGCTCACCGGAGTCGGTGAACGCGACGACGGACGGCGTCGTCCGCGAGCCCTCGGCGTTCGGGATGACCGAGGGTTCACCGCCCTCCCAAGCGGCGATCACGGAGTTGGTGGTGCCGAGATCGATACCGACTGCTTTGGCCATGACGTTCTCCTGCCAACGAATGCGGGCGCGGTGGTCAGTCGACGGCACCGCTCGCCTGCGGTTTCTGGTGTTGCTGGAGCAGCCTGCTCGCCTCCCCGGCGACCTCGGCGTCGACGAGGACCTCGTACCGGGTGGGCTGCATGATCTGCACTGCGGAGAAATCCCGCCTGCCGCCCTGCGCCGCGTACATCAGCAGACCGATCATGGCCCCGACGATCGCGCCGAAGACGAGTCCGTAGATCGCGAGGGTGAAGCTGGCCAGCAGCGGCTGGATCCAGCTGAAGAGCCCGAAGATCCACCCGATCAGCACGCCGGTCAGCGCGCCGCCACCGGCTCCGTGCAAGGCCGACCTGCCGTAGCTGAGCTTGCCGATGACCTGTTCGACGAACTGAACGTCATGCCCCACGATGGCGACCCGCTCCACCGGGAAGTCCTGGTCGGACAGGTAGTCGACGGCTTGCTCGGCGTCTGCGTAGCGCGTGTAGGAGGCGATCGAACGGCGGTCCGGGGGCTCTGCGAATGGGGCGCCTCCCGCATCGGACGCGCCCGGCTGCTGATCGGACATCACTACTCCACCTAAGCTCGTTCCTCTCACGACGTGCACGGCCAGATGGTGTTCCGCGCCGCTCCCCATCCCACCTTGAGGGCTCGGCGCCTGCTCTCGCGTGCGCCTACGAGGCCGAAATTCGCAGCACGGTTCACCCCACCGGCACAGGTACGGGTCGGACACCGGCGGCGAACTCCAGGGCGAAATACCCTGGTCGTCATCGATCCGTTCGGGCTCCACAACGAACACGATTTGTGGCCACGCTCACGAGCACGGAGCACGACACCGGGAGGCACAGGACTGTGCTGGAAACACCGTTCGCTGCGATCGGCCGCACCGCACCGAGCGCGAAACATGGGAGGGGTTCTCCACCGAAGTCAGGATCGAGAAGCAGGTACCCGTGCGCGAACAGGAGAAGCAGCCCGATAAGCAGGCTGGCACCAGGTACCGGCCGGTCCCCGTGCACGTCGAGCGAGCGGGCCCCGCCCGGCTCGGCCCGCTGACTCCCTCGGCGATGCTTACGTCACAGCGCTTCGTCGGCAACCGGGTCGTCGCCTAACGGATCGCCGACGAGCGGCACGTCCACGATGACGCGTGCGGCCGCGCGCCCACCGCGCAGCGCGCCCTGGTGGACCCGGCGATGCCGCTCGCAGGGCTGGCCGATCGAGTGGCGAGAAGAGCGCACATTCGTCACCACCCCGCACGAGGTCGTAAGCTGCGGCCCGCGCGCAGGAACGGCAACGACGCTCCGACACAGCGCCCCCTGCAAGCCGCCCTCGGTTGGAAACGCCGTTTCCACACAGCGGGTGCAGGGTTCAGTCGAGCATGTGCACGGTGGTGGTCTCATGCAGCGGGCTACCCGCGGGGCCCTTGATGTGCGGGTTGATCCAGACCGGGCGGTGCTCGCCGCGGCTCGGGTACCACTGGTTTCGCCAGTGCCCGCGCACCACCCAGCGCACGTGATAAGCACGCTCCCCCGGTTCGGCGGCGGTCGGGCTGTTCTCCCGATGCCGCAGATGCACGACCCGCACCGGTGCGGCGTTGTAGCCCTCCCTCTCGGCGCGTCGTCGTTGCTGGCGCGGCATGGGTTCGTCGGTGGTGTCGGTGATGCCGTCCTGGGTCATCAGCAGCCATGCCGAGCGCACGATCAGCGTCCACGCCGCGGTCGTGCCCGACATCTGCTCCCACGACGGTCCAGCCTCCAGCTCCTCGGTCCACCCGGCGCGGCCGGGCGTGGCATTCGACAGCAGCCCCAGGGTGGTCGCACCGTAGTGACAGACCGCTTCGTTGTCCCACGTCAACGGGGCGCGAGCCCGCCGCACCATCTGCGTCGCCTCCTCCTCGGAACAGCCGAGCTGGCGCTGGACGTAGCGGGTTTCAGCGTCGTAATCGGTCGCCGACCAGAACGTCAGCCACATTCCCTGATCGGCCCGCAGCGCACCGTTCGGCCCCCAGGAGACCGCCACAATCACGCACTGCTCGGTCTGCTCCCCACTCGGGATCCGATCCGGCTCATAGACGGCGAACGGTTCGGCGAACACCATGAACCCCGCCGCCGCCGGTAGATCATCGGGATGGGTCGAGGCAGCAGTCAACGACCGTGCCGCGGCCTGCGCGAGCCGCGTCATCTCCGCAGAAACGTAAAACAGCTGCGCACCACGAAGCCGATCGTGTTCCTCCCGCAACATGATCGCAGCGTCGCGTCCGCGATCACCCGTATTCGGCGACAGCGTGCCCTGCCCGGTGGTAAGGAGATCGACGAGCATCCGCTGTTCCAACGGCGACCGCATTTGCGCGGCCATCCTCTCGCGCAGCGTGGGCAACTCCCGCGGCTCAGGGGGCTGCCAGCAGAACATGTCGGTCATGCCCGAGAGTCTGCCGAGACACCCACTGCCCGTGCATCGTCCGACCGAGCGGACCATGACCCCCTCCCGCACTCTGCTGCCGTACCCAAGCCGCGGCGCGGCGCAGCCAACCGCCCTGGGCGCCTCTCGTAGCATCGCGGGCGGTCGGCCCCCGCGCACGCAGGAATGGCTCCCACACCGCGGGCCCTCTACAGCCGGGCGCCGGGTCGGCCCCGCGCACGTGGAAGTGGTTCCCGTCAGGCCACCCGCACAAGAACGAACGCGTCGGCCCGCAGGACCACCGATTCGGTCGGCCAACGAACTCGAGCGACCTCTACCGTGTCAAGGTAGCCCTCGGCACCGTCCTGACCTGCACAAACACGACTCCAGCAGGTCAGGACGGTGCCGTTCGGAGTCACCCGAACCCGTTCGGCGCGGTCCGGCGTACTTGGCGCCTCCCAATTTCCTCCCAAACCTTGCCTCCCAAACCTTGCCTCCCAGCCCGGCATTCGGCTCACCGGGAACAGGCAGGCACCTGGTCTTTGATGATCTGTCGATCGACCGGCGTCGCGGTTCGGATCGACGAAGGAGCGCCCGAGCGCGGAAGCACGGCCGCGTGGCTGATTCATGCGACCGCTTGGGCTTCGAGTCATCCCTCGGGCTGTCTCGAGGAAGGACTCTTGACACGGCCGACGGACGCCGAACCAACCGTCGCCGAAGAAACCGTCCGTGCAGGGTGACATGCCGCGCCCGTCCTTCCGAGATGTGGTTGTTGGTACGCACCGTGTCGTGATACGGAATGATGTTCTTGTGACGTACCAGTCGCTGGAGACCGCGCACCGCCTGATGGGATGGTGCGTACGGGCTCGCGCTGAGCGTCCGGGTCCGTCGTCGAGTGATCGTTCGTAAGGAGCCTTGTGAGCACCCTCGGTAGTTTCATCTGGTCGATCGCCGACCAGCTTCGGGGCCCCTACCGCCCCAACCAGTACGGCAACGTGGTCCTCCCGCTCACGATCCTGCGGCGCCTTGACTGCATCCTCGAGCCGGACCGGGAGAAGGTCCGGGAGCTGGCGGCGAAGTACGAGAACCCGACCCGGCTCAAGGTCGAGGTCAAGAAGGCGACCGGCAGGCCGTTCTACAACACCTCGAACTACTCCTTCGCCAACCTCCTCGAGGATGCTGACGGGCTGGCCGACAACCTGGTCGACTACATCGACCGGTTCTCCTCCGATGTTGACGTGTTCGAGTACTTCGACTTCAAGAAGGAGATCCTCGCCTTGGAGAAGGCAGGGCTCCTGCGCGAGGTCGTCACGTCCTTTAAGGCCGTCGACCTGCACCCGGACGTCGTCTCCAACGCCGACATGGGCGATGCGTTCGAGTACATCATCCGCAAGTTCAACGAGGCCGCGAACGAAACCTCAGGCGACCACTTCACCCCGCGCGACGCGATCCGCCTGCTGGTCGACCTGCTCTTCGCCGAGAAAGACGCCGACCTGACCGAAGCGGACATCGTCCGCACCCTGTACGACCCCACCGCGGGCACCGGCGGCATGCTCGCCTTGGCCGAAGAACATCTGCTCGCACACAACCCCGACGCGCGCCTGAGCCTGTTCGGGCAGGAGTACAACCCACAGTCGTACGCGATCTGCAAGTCCGACCTGCTGGCCAAGGGCCACGACGCGACCAACATCGCCTTCGGCAACACGCTCACCGACGATGCGTTCGCAGGCCGCCAGTTCGACTTCTGCATGTCCAACCCGCCCTACGGCGTCGACTGGAAACAGTACGCGAAGGCCGTCACGAAGGAACGCGACGAAGCAGGCCCCTACGGCCGGTTCGCCCCAGGACTCCCGTCGACCTCGGACGGGCAGATGCTCTTCCTGCTCCACCTGGTGCACAAGATGCGAGCACCCGAAGACGGCGGCGGCCGAGCCGGGATCGTGATGAACGGCTCCCCGCTGTTCAACGGCGCCGCCGAATCCGGCCCCTCCAACATCCGCAAATGGCTACTGGAGAACGACCTCGTCGATGCAATCGTCGCACTCCCGACGAACATGTTCTTCAACACCGGCATCGCCACCTACATCTGGATCCTCGACAACACCAAACACCCCGACCGCACGGGCGTGGTCCAGCTCATCGACGGCACCTCGTTTTGGACCAAGATGCGCAAGAGCCTTGGCGCCAAGAACCGCGAACTCAGCGAGGCCGACCGCAACGAGGTAGTCAAGCTGTACAACGAGTTCACCGACGCCGACCCGGACCACTCCAAGGTGCTGCGCAACGACGAGTTCGGGTACTGGACCATCACCGTCGAACGGCCGCAGGTGGACGAAAACGGCAAGCCGGTCATCGACCGCAAGGGCAAGCCCAAACCGGACACCAAGAAACGCGATACCGAGAACGTTCCGTTCACCTATAGTGACTCGACCTCGGGCACCGCAGGCAAGCGCGAAGTCGTCCAATCGTACTTCGACGCGGAAGTGAAACCGCACGTACCCGACGCCTGGATCGACTGGACCAAAGTCAAAACCGGATACGAAATCCCCTTCACCCGCCATTTCTACAAGTACGTTCCACCCCGCCCTCTCTCCGAGATCGACGCCGACCTGGAAAAACAGGTCGCGAAAATCCTCGACCTGCTGCGGGAGGTCGAAGGATGACCGCAGTGCCTTCCTATTGGGAGCGCGGGCGAATCAAATGGGACACGGTCATGGTCGCCGGCGCCACGCCCTCTACAGAGGAGGACGGATTCTGGCTTGAGGGTGATAATCCGAGCGGAACTCCTTTCGTTTCCATCGCCGATATGAGCCGCCGCGAGTACGTCTCAGCCACGGCAAAGTCGCTGTCCTCGGATGCCCTCGAGTCTCGGAGCATGCCCAACGGTCAGCCGGGCACCCTGCTATTCGCGATGTATGCGAGTGTCGGCGAGGTGGCGTTCCTCAATATCAGCGCCACTTGGAATCAGGCCCTCCTCGGGATCACGCCGGATCCCGACAAGGTCGACTCGCGGTTCCTTCGGTACGTACTCCTTGACATGCGGGACGATTTGCTCCGGGATGTCCGGAGCAACACCCAATCGAATCTCAACGCCAGGCAGGTCGGTGACATCTGGTTCCAGAGGCCACCGCTTCCTGAGCAGCGCGCCATCGCCGACTACCTCGACCGCGAGACCGCCCGCATCGACACACTCATCGAGGAGCAGCAACGCTTGATCAAGATGCTCCGCGAGCGCCGGAAGGCTGTTGTCGAGCGAGCCGTTTTCTCGGGACTTGCGAGCTATCCCACAAAGAGCAACGCCGAGCTGTGGCTTCCTCCGGTACCGTCCCATTGGCGAGTCGTTCAAATCGGATTCGCGAGTGACACTTTGGCTGGCTATGCGTTTCCGAGCGATGGATTCAGCGCCAATGAGGATCACGTCCGCCTGCTTCGAGGGGTGAACGTGAAACCCGGCAGGGTCAACTGGACCGACACCGTCTACTGGGACATGGAGGCGGCACCAGTTCCGAGTGAGTTCGACCTCGAAACCGGAGATCTGGTATTCGGCATGGACCGCCCATTCGTGGGAGGTGGGGTACGCGTTGCAGCGATATCGGACGATGACCTGCCAGCACTGCTGCTCCAGCGCGTAATGCGAATACGATCCAACGACAAGGCTGGGCGCGGTTACATGCGTTACGTGATGTCGACCGACGCATTCTTCAACTACTTGTATCCATTATTCACGGGCGTGAGCGTGCCACATGTGAGCGAGTGGCAGGTCCGGAAGTTCAAGATGCCCTTCCCGCCGCCCACCGAGCAGAAGAGCATCGCCGCTTACCTGGATGAACAGACCGCAAAAATCGACACACTCGTCGACGAAACGGAGCGGTTCATCGAACTTGCTCATGAACGTAGGTCAGCGCTGATAACGGCAGCGGTGACGGGGCAGATCGACGTGCGAGAGGCGGCGTGATGGCCGAGCACAACGAGGTTGTCTTCGAGTCCGAGATCTGCGAGTACCTGAGGGTCCACGGGTGGCTCCTCTCTCCCGATGACACCCAGTACGACCGGGAACGGGCGCTTTTCCCCGAGGACCTGTTCTCCTGGTTGCAGGAAACCCAGCAAGCGCCGTACGCAAAGGCTCTGCGGGCGGCGGGGTCGGAAGCGAAGTTCCTCGACGTACTGGTTACTGCGCTCGACAAGCCCCTCGAACACGGCGGTGGGATGTTGAACATCTTGCGCAACGGGGTCCAGTACATCGGTGGTGGCCGGTTGAAGATGGCGCAGTTCCGCCCCGAGACCAGCCTGAACGCGACCACCAATGAGCAGTACGCGGCGATGCGGGTGCGGGTGATGCGGCAGGTGCATTTCTCCACTGCTGACCGGCGCAGCATCGACCTGGTGTTCTTCGTCAACGGACTCCCGGTCGCCACCGTCGAGTTGAAGACCGACTTCACCCAGTCCGTCGATGAGGCGATCAACCAGTACCGCAAGGACCGCAACCCGATGACCAATGGGCGGCCGGAGCCGTTGCTGTCGTTCGGGCATCGGGCGCTGGTGCACTTCGCGGTGTCCAACGACTTGGCCGCGATGACCACCAAGCTGGAAGGCGAGAAGACGCACTTTCTGCCGTTCAACATGGGCCGTGACAGTGGCGCGGGGAACCCTCCCGCCGCGGATGGGCGGTCGGCGACGGCGTACTTGTGGGAGCGGGTGTGGGAGAAGCATGCCTGGCTCAACATCATCGGTCGGCTGATGATCGTGGAGACCAAGGAGGAGTGGGACGTCACCACCGGTACCTCGGTACGACGTACACACATGCTTTTCCCGCGGTTTCACCAGTGGGAGGCGGTGACGAACATCGTGGCCGCGGTGCGCGAGGAAGGTGTGGGGCATCGCTATCTGATCGAGCACTCGGCGGGGTCCGGGAAGACCAACACCATCGCCTGGACCGCGCACAGGCTGGCGCGGCTGCACGTAGACGACAAGAAGGTTTTCGACTCGGTGATCGTGGTCGTGGACCGCACTGTGCTCGACGGGCAGCTCCAGGAAGCGATCCGGCAGATCGACGGATCAGGGAAGATCGTCACCACGATCAGCCCCGAGGACGTCCGCAAGGCGGGGGCGAAGTCGAAGTCCGGGCTGCTGGCGACCGCGTTGAAAAACGGTGAGCTGATCATCGCGGTGACAGTGCAGACCTTCCCGTTCGCGCTCGACGAGATCCGAGCGAACAAGGGCCTGAAGGGCAAACGGTTCGCGGTGATCGCGGACGAGGCGCACTCCTCGCAGTCGGGCCAGATCTCCTCCAAGCTCAAGGCGGTGCTGACCGCCGAGGAGGCTGAGGAGATCGAGCAGGGCGGTGCGGTCGACGTCGAGACGATCTTGGCCTCGGAGATGACCGAGCGGGCGGACTCGCCGAACATCTCCTACTTCGCGTTCACCGCGACGCCGAAGAACAAGACGCTGGAGCTCTTCGGCCGCAAGGGCCTGGATGGGAAACCGGTCGAGTTCCATCTCTACTCGATGCGGCAGGCGATCGAAGAGGGCTACATCCTCGACGTGCTCAGGGGCTATCAGACCTACGACACCGCACTGAAGATCGCAGGTCAAGCTGAGAGCGGCGATGGCGACGAGGAAGTGGAGGAGTCCGCCGCACGCAAGGGGCTGATGCGGTGGGTGAAGCTGCACCCGACCAACATCAGCCAGAAGGTGCGGATCATCGTCGAGCACTTCCACGCCAACGTTGCCCACCTGCTGGAAGGCCGGGCGAAGGCGATGGTCGTGACCGACTCGCGCAAGGCCGCGGTGAAGTACAAGAAGGCGATCGACGCCTACATCGCCAAGCGGGCCGCCGAGGACGTCTCGTACCACTACCGCACCCTGGTCGCCTTTTCCGGCGCGGTGACGATGGCCGACGACGAGGAATGGGTCACCGACTGGGGTCCGCAGCCGAGCAAGGACGACGAGTTCACCGAAGCCAACCTCAACCCCGGCGCCGGCTCAGACTTGGCCGCCGCGTTCAAAGGCTCGACGTACAAGATCATGTTGGTCGCCGACAAGTACCAGACAGGCTTCGACCAACCCCTGCTCTCGGCGATGTACGTCGACAAGAAGCTCTCCGGGATCACTGCCGTGCAGACGCTCTCGCGGCTCAACCGCACCCACCGCACCGCAGGCGGGGAGCAGAAGCGCAAGACGTTCGTCATCGACTTCGTGAACAAGCCCGAGGACATCCGGGCCGCGTTCGAGCCGTACTTCACCAACGCCTCGTTGGAGACCGAGACCGACCCGTACGTCGTCTTCCACCTCGCCACCAAACTCGACCAGGCTGGAATCTACACGCCTGAGCAAGTCCGTGAGGTTGCCCGGCTTTGGGTGGAGCGCAAGGGCAACAGCGCGCTCTCGGCTGCGATCAGCCCGGCCAAGAACGAATTCGCCCGCCGCTACGCCGCTGCGATGGAGGCCGAGGACAAGGTCACCCTCAACACTCTCGACCTGTTCCGCAAGGACGTCTCCACCCTCGTCCGGCTCTACGACTTCATGAGCCAGATCGTCGACTACGGCGACCCATACATGGAGATGTTGTCGATCTTCCTTCGACTCCTGGAGAAAGTCATCGCCGACTCCTCCTGGGCCGCAGAAGTCGACCTCTCCGACGTGGTCCTCGTGGGGGTCAAGCACACGAAGGCCACCGCGGTCGACATCTCGCTGACCGGTGACGGCGAACTCAAGGGCATCAGCGCCGCAGGTACTGGAACCCGGAAAGAACCCAAGTACGTTGCACTTCAAGTCGTCATCAACACCATGAACGACCTCTTCGGCGCTGAGTCGTTCTCCCAGTCCCAGATCCGGGAGTTCGTGCAGGGACTCGTACAGCAACTCCTCGCACGCCCAGAGTTGATCAACCAAACCAAGGTGAACTCGAAGAAGCAGTTCATGGAATCACAGGACTTCCAGGCGGCGGTCACCGAAACCGTCGTCGAGAACCAGGAAGCCCACAACACCATGGCCGACTACTTCTTCAGCGACGGCCCCGGCATCAGCGCCGTCATCGTGGCACTCGCAGACGCCTTCTACGAGGCGGCGGTCGACCAGCAGGCAGACGAGTGAGGCAGTCCGAGGCTTGATCCACAACGAACCTGGCGGTCCCGAGAACTTCACAACAGGGCACGACAGAAGGAGAAGCTGCCCTGGACTCGAGACCGGTGATATCGCTGCCGTTGCGCTCCGCACAGAGCTCCTGTAGGCACCCTGTTACCTCCTAGCGTCCGCCGGTCAGGGAAACCCCGGGCAAAGCTCCTCCCATGCGGTGCGCCGCGGAGGTTGCCGATGTCTTAGCGAGGCAATGCCGTGCGACGCGAGTCCTCTGCTGATTGCCGCCAGCCAGCGGGTCAGCGATGTAGATCAGTTTCGTCCAAGGAGCGTCGAAAGCGCCTCGCGCGGTTCGTGGAACGCCGAAGCAGCTGTGGCTGCCAACGCCAGCACGGCCAGTCCGGACAGCGACCACAGCGCTTCGCCGTGCTGGCTGCTCCACGACAGCGCGATGACCGCGGCCAAGGCTCCCACTCCGGTACCGCGCCGCAGGTAGCGGCGCCGTCGGAGCCGGGCAGGTGATTCCGATTCCTCGTCGGCCGATTCGGCAGTGGGTGCGGTGTCGAAGCAGGCCGCCGCGGTCCAGTTGCGGTTCAGAAAGCACGTGGTGACCGGGACCAGCTCGCGTTCCAGCGTCTGGAGCTGTTCGGCGAGCGGGCGCGTGGCGTCGGTCAGCAGCACCGTGCGCACATGCCGAGCCACCCGGCCGGCCAGCACCTGTTCGTGCGGCCGTAGGACTCGTCCTCCTCGCGCCAGGTCTTTCTCGGCGACGAGCGCGGCGGACTCGGCCAGGCGCTGGGCACGGTGCAGCCCGGCCGAGCTCGGCGACTCTTGGGCCGCGCAGCACGCCAGCAGGCTCTTCCACAGCATGACCGCGACGGTGCGCTCGGCACGCGCGCAGAGTTGCCGCCAACGCCCGATCACGAAGCCCAGGAAAGCCGCACCACCCATACCGACGAGCAGCACCATCATGAGCGGACCAACGGTCGAGGGGATCAGCTGGGCTGCCGCCGAATAGGAGAAGTAGACCGAACAGACTTCAACGCCGTACCGCCAGTTCGCGAAAATCTCCCAGAACACCGCTCGGCGTGGATTCGGTGTTCCCGCAGGCAGCAACGCTTTCGCTCTCCGACGCCGGGCGCGCCGACGCCACAACACCCAGCCCCGCGACGACGATCGGGTTGGGGAATCCGAGGCCACCGAATTCGATGGCTTCCTCGGCGAAGCCACAGCTTCGGGTCGATCGAGCAGGGTGATCTCGGTTGCGGCAGAGCGGAGCTGCCGGGCGACCGGCTGGTGCTTCCAGGCCAGCACGCGCAACGCACCGAGATCCGCGATGCGCGCCAATGCTCCGTCCGCGGAGGCGACGACGAACCGCTCGTGCCCGCGGTCGGACAACGTGCGGGCATGCGCGAGGATGGCGTTGTCCGCAGCGTCAGGTTCCCGGTCCACCAAAACCGTGGTGACGCCGAGATCGCGGAAGGTCCTGCTCATCCTCTCGTCTTCGGCATCACCGTGGCGTGCGAAGAACGCCACCGCCGACGCCCCCGGAACCGCCGCGAGTAGCGCACTCACCCGGGCACGGATGACGTCGTCCCGCGGAGCCTTGCCGCCGATCACGTTCTCGACATCGATGAGCACCAACGTCTGCTTCCGCGACGCCGCCGAGGCCCGTTGATCCCTCTCGCTCACGGGGACGGCTTCGTCGTGGGGCGCGCTCATACCGGTAGCCGCCGTGAACAGACGTGGCCGTTTCCAGCGCTGCACCGCCGACACTTGTGCTGCGAGCCGACGCACTGCGCCCTTCCCTCACGCTCCATACCCATCGGGAACTTCATCGGCTCGAACCTGGCCAACCTGAACCGAAGCACCACGTACAGGTGATCTTCACGCAGGTGCACGCCCCCTAAAGAACCGCTCAGGGCTGAAGAGCCCGTCGACGGGCGCTTCGATCTCCAACCAGGGCTGGTCATCGACGGCCTCGGCGTCGAAATCGACGGAATTTCCGTCGTCGTCGACATTCTACGGCGAGAAGTGGTTGAGCGGCGTGAACGGCGTCTCGTAGCGGACGGCAATTTCGTGGCTGACCACCGCGACCACCGCGAACCGGAACACCATCGGAACTTTTACCTTACCGGCCAGGTCAGTCCTGGTAGTTCTCGATCTTGCATCCCTCTAGATTGAACTGCCGCAGCACGTCCAAGGCACGGTCGGACACGACCAACCGGGCCAGTTCGGTCACGCCGAGATCATCCTGTCCGGCCGTCCCGGTCACGACCAGCCACTGAAACTCCGGGAAAGCGTCGATGCCCTGCTCCGCACGCACTTCATCGGCCTCGGGCTCGAACGTGATCTCCGCGTCACGAAGCTCGAACGCTGCGAGTCCGGAAGATTCGAGAGCGTCCGCGAGCCGCCGGGTCACCAGTAGTACCGGGAACCGGCCGATGAGATCCGCGCCGGCCCAAGCGTCGATGGCGAAGTGCAGGTGTTCCACTCCGGGCGGGTGCACAGAGGTGTCGAGCACAACGTTCTCGCCGAGGTCTCCTGCCGCGTTGCCGCGGATCTTGTGGAATGCCATGTCACCTCATCGGTGGAGTGAATCGATGCCCGTACTTGTTGTCAACGTGCGTGGCAAAGTCTAACAACTGCTCCTTCGTCGCTGTCGGATGCTGCTCGTAGAACTCGTCCCACTCGTGGCGAATCTCTGAGAGGTGCAGTGAATTGTTCTCTTCTTTCGGGATCCCGCGGAGGTTGTCGTACGAGTGCATCTCGGCCATCGACAGGTCCGCTTCGGGGTAACGCCGTGACGATGCCTGCTCGACCGCGTGGTGGACGACGACCTTCCCTTCGAGCTCGGGATGGTTCTCGAAGAACGTCTTGCGATAGTCCTTGCGGACCGCGCGGCCGAACTGGGCGGGCAGGTGCCCGGCGGCCTTGGCCGCCTCGGCGGCTTCGCCGACGGCCTTGGTGATCTTCCCCGTTCCGGCAGCCCATCCGAGGAACGGCACCGCGGCCGCAGCCGACAGGCCTGCTTCGCTTCGAGACCCTTGCCCTGGGCGGCGTACCACGCCGCATTGGTCAGATCGGCGATTTCACCGATCCCCGGGACCAGACCCGCGACGTCGAGGACGCCGTGGGCGATCTGGGAGACGGTGCTCTCGGCTTCTTCGGGGATGCAGCTGCGCAGTGCCAGCGCCGTCTCCGCCGCGACCTGCTCCAGCTGTTCGCGCGCCCGGGCCAGCATCTGCCGTGCAGCTTCCCGTGTCGCAGCACCGGGATCCTGAAAAGCCCCCTCGCCCGGCGACGCCGGCGCGGCTTCCTGCGCGGCACGAGCACGAGCGGTCTGCTGCTGGCCCCGGGTCCACAGCGCGATCGCCTCCGCGGCCTGTCCCTGGGCGTAGCGCAGCACGCCCGCGTGGACGTCGAGGACCTGAGCGGCGGTCTCCAGGGCATCGCCCGCGTCGTACCACTTCGTCGGCTCGTACTCGAACCGCGCGCGGAACGCCTCAGCGGCTTTCCCCACCCACGCACCGGTATCGATCGCCCGAAGCGCGACCGCGACATCCACGGCCTCACCAGCCCGCCGAGCCAGCACCCGCACCTGCGCGTCGATCGACTCCGGCGACCCCGGGACCAGCAGGCGCGGCTGAGTGGTCTCACCGAGCTCAGCCATCGACCGCGTCCACCGCCGGGTCCTGACGCAACACCTCGACCGCGGCCGCGTCGGCTTCCCGATACGACGCAGCCGACGCGGCCAACGCTTCAGCCATCTCGTCACCCTCGGCGACAAGGTCGTCGATCGCCGAGCTCCAGTGCTCGCAGAACTCGCTCATCGCAGTGGCCAAAACGTCGTCGCCGTACTCGTCAGCAGCCCCGGGAAGCTCGCCGAGCTCACGACCATCCTGTTCCCGCACCGCCGCTCTGATCGACCCAGCCGCCGCGTCCAGGACACCCAGCTCGACGTGGAATCCCACCCCGTCCAGGGCCACCCGATCCCCCTCCCGCGATAGATCCATTCGAGACGACAGAGTAACGATCACCTCGACCAGCACGAGGCGCTTCGCGAACATCCCTACGCAGCAGCGCCAATACCTGCCCAAGCTCAACGTGTAGCGGCGCCGAGGCGTGAGATCTCCCCGAGGCGTGTCGGGAACATGAGAACGCCCATCCGGCGGGAAGCTCCGGATGGGCGTTCTCCATCGCTGCGCTCAGCGGTCGAAGGCGCCGTCTTTGACCTTGCGCAGGAACGAAGTCCAGCTGGCGACGGCGAACGGCAACACCGGGCTCGCCTCGCCGAGCTTGCTGTCCCGGACGCCCGTGACCCCCGGAACCGTCGCGACCTCGACACAGCTGCCGTTGGGTTCGCTCGCGGTGGCCTTGCGCCAGCCGGTGAACCTCTCGGTGGGGGGCATGGCCTGCTCCTTCGGGGTGGATCAGTCGAACTCGTCGGCCACCCGGAGGACGAAGGCCCTCGACTCCACCGGATCAAGTGCCGCCCCGAGCAACCCCTGCCACAACCGATTGTAGGCACTCACATGGGTGCTTCCGTCGAGATAGTCCCCGTTGCTGAACTGCTCGACGTAGACGAACTCCAGCGGCGGAGCGTTCGTGCTGACCGAGGGCACGCGGAAGTGGACGAACGGGAACGACGACGCCAGCGACGGGATCGCCGCGAACGGCAGCACGTGCAGGTGCACCGACGGCAGCTCGGCGGCGTCGGCGAGATGCCGCATCTGCCTGGCCATCACCTCCCTGCTCCCGTACATGCGACGTAGCGCCGACTCCGACAAGACCGCGGTCAACTCCGCGTCTTGCTTGTGCAGAACCGCTTGCCGCTCAAGCCTCGCCTTGATGCGGTTCTCGGTCTCGACGTCCCCGTAGCGAACGTTCTCGAACATCGACCGCATGTACTCCTCGGTCTGCAGCAGACCGTGGATCACCTCGGTTTGGTAGATGTTCATCGACTGCGCGTCGGTCTCGAGATCTACCGCCATGCGGAAGTGCGCAGGATGCGCCGAGCGGTAGCCGCGCCAGCGGCCCCGGTTCTCCGCGCCCTTGTTCAGCTCGCAGAACGCGTCCGGATCGATCGGCTCTCCACCGTCAGCCGGAGCTCCGTCAGCACCCGTACCGATCACCTCGGCGTAGTGCTCGACCAACTCCCGCAGCGGCTTCTGCCGGATACCGGTGATGCCGTTCTCGAGCTTGCTCACCGTCGCCCAGGTGCGCTCGATGACTTCGCCGGCATCAGCGAGCTCTAGACCTGCGCGTTCGCGAAGGTGCCGCAACTCGTTGCCGAGCTGCAGACGCCTGACCGTCGGGGTTGGCATGCCGATCATTCTCCCATCCCGATCAGCAGCCGAGCGCAGCGAGCCGTGCCCGACACGTCAACACCACCCGTTCGATCGCATTGTCGGATCGAACTTGCGACGCTATCGTGACGACATTGCGAATCGAACTTGCGACTGAAGGGCCGGGCATGGGGGCAAGGATTGATCCATTCGCCGCAGCAGAGCTGGGGCGCCCGAGCGTCGGCACAGCGCCGACTCGTGCGAACGGAGCTGGTGCCGAAGCGCTCGCTTCTCCGTCGACCGCGTTCTGGGTGGTGCCGCGCGGCAGCAGGGCACGGCACGTGGTCACCGCGCCACCGGGCACACACCGCGTGAACAGCACGATCAAGACGGCACGCGGTGCGGCGGTGACGCTGCCGTTGCCGACTCCGAACGACCGGGTTCCGAGAACGCGGTCGATCACCAAGCGGTGCGGTGAGTGCTCAGCCACCGCGCAGCGGCTGAAGCTGCGCGACGTCGTCTGGGACTCCTGAACGCCCACCTGACGCGGACGGCCACGGACTCCGATCAGCCGCTGTGCGGCACGAACTCGCGAAGAAGGGAGAAATCGATGGGACAGGTACGACACCGGTGGTGGCACCGGTCGAGACCGACAGTTCTCACACGCCGGTGTGCGGCAACGAGCAAGGAAGGATCACGGGATGTCAGCTGTGGTGATCTTGCTAGTGCTGGTCATCGTGGCGCTGGTGGTGACGGCGTTGACGATGTTCGCGTAGCTGCGCTGACGGACCCGGTATGGGTGCGGTTGGTGCGGGGTTCGCAATGGCACCGGGCCGGGGCGGTGTGTGCCGCGCTTGCGGGGGTTGTGACCGAGTTCTCCGGGCTGTATCCGCCGCGGGCGGGCGGGTTCGTGGTGTGCCTGGAGTGCGCGTTCGTCTCGGGTATCGCCGAGTGGGCGGCGGCGTTCGTGCCGGACACGCTTTCCGGACGCATCGCGGAGGTCTCCGTGATCAGCGAGCCCACGCCCCCGCGCGCGGTGCGGGCAGGGCCGTGGAATCCGGTTCCGGGGCGGCACAGCGTCGACGCGCCGACCGGCGAGATCCGCCGGATTCGCCCGCACACCACGACGAAGCCGTCGTGCCCGCGCAGCAATGCGGGCGTGGAGGCCCCCGGCAGCTGGTACCTGCCAGGGACCTCCACGCCCGGTAATCAGGGTATCGCCTCGGCCGCCTGATGTGGCCGCATCCCCCGTGGTTTTCTTGATCGAATCGAGGTGTTCCTGTTGTCTTCAGCGACAGAGCTGTCCACGTCTTCGTCATCGGCTTCGGATATCGAGACGGTGCTCGAGCAGGGCCAGCAGGTGTTGCAGCGGCTTCATGCTCTGTTCGTCGCTCTGCTCGGTGCTAAGGCGACCGACGAGGACTGCATCCGCGTAGCCGCGTCCCTGCGACGGCTGGCGAAGCTGCTCGATCGAATCGCCCCCACCTGTCCCGCACCCGCACGCCTCGACACCGCGCCTGGTGGTCGTGAGCGGGTGTTTCCCGGTCAGCAGCGCTAGTTCCTCCCGCCGCCGGTACCCCGACGAACATCCGGCGGCGGGTGTCCCCCGGGACCTTGATGAGCCCCTCGATGGGTTCCGGGGGCGGGCTGGGTGGCGTGCTTCCCCGAGCGCCATCCGGAAAGCCCGGCCGCACGATCCCCCGACGGTTTTTCGATCGTGCGGCCGGGTGCCCCGCAAACGGGTTTTTCCTTCTCTTTCCTCATTGTCGAGTGTGATGTTGATGTCTCCTGATCCGCCGCCGTTGATCCACGCGCGGGTGTGCACGCTGCTGACCCGCGCAGGCGGGGACGAGTGGCTACTTTTGCCTGCCCGGGGCGCGCAGTGGCGGTTACCGGGCGGGGCCATTCGGGACGGGGAAACCCCGACCGAGGCGGCCTGCCGCGTCCTGCGGGAGGAAACCGGACTCGACGAAGCAGGCGACCTCGTGCTGCGGGTGCACCTGTGGGTGCCGCCGTCGTTCCCCGGCGGCCCGGCCACCCCGACCTACGTCTTCGCCGTCCCCGCCGCCCCGGACATCGCCGGGGACTGGGTGCATCACCGCGGCGCGGTCAGCCTCCTGGCACCCGACGACCTGGTGGCCGTGGCCGACCTCGCCGACCCCCGCCGACACCCGTCGGTGCACTACCAGGAACTCCTCGCATCACCACGAGCAGAACGGCTTTCACCATGACCACCACACGCTACGGACTCCCCTGCGCCTGGCACTACCACCCGCAAGCGCACATCACCGTGCGCTGGGGCCGTCCCGACAACGCATTCACCGTGCACCGCGGGAACCAGCGCGGCACGCGCGACGACCATGCCCTCATCGCCACCGTCGCGGTCGCCCAAGGCTGGCTCGACGACAACGAGGTCGCCCGCAGAGCACGCGCCTGGGTGAGGGCCAACCCCGAACTCGTCGGAGGGCACCGATGACCACGTCCCGGTACGCCTCGTTGAACCTCGACGCGGAGCTGACTCCGTCCCCACTGCTCGTGGCACGGCTCGTCGCCTGCGGACTGACCAACGAACGCATCGGCCACACGCTCGGCCGCAGTGCGAACACGATCAAAACCCACCTGAGCGCCGCCATGCGCAAGGCGGGCGCCACAACCAGGTACCAGCTCGTGGTCTGGCTCTACGAGACACGACACCTGCAGCCCGGACTCCCCACCCAGCCACGCCAGGCCGCGGCCGCCGAGCTCGCCAGGCACTCACCGGAGCAGGCCCGGCTGCTGCACCTGGTCAACACCGTCCGCGCCGACATCGACGCCGCACTGGCCCACTTCCACTCCCCCACCGCGGACACTTCCCGGGCCCCCACGTCCTCCCTTCCCGTGCCCGAACGCTGGACCGGCCTCAACTACGACGCCGCCCTGTCGACACGAGAGCTCGAGCTCGCTCACCGGCTGACCACCACCCCCACCAACGACGCCATCGCGACCAGCCTGAGCACCACCACCGACATCGTGAAAGCACACCTACGACGCGTGTACTCCAAGGTCAGCGCCCGGTCTCGCATCCACCTCATCGTGTGGCTCTACGAAACCGGCCGAGCCCTCCCCGGCCAGCCGCACCTGTCCGCAACACCCCGCCCAGTTGCCCAACCCGCAACCGTGGACCGGACGGCGAGCCACCACCTGTCCGTGGCGCGCGATCACCTCATCGCCACCCGCGCACTGCTCGCGCGCACCGCCCGCAGCCTCGAGCACCCCACCCGCGAGCACCAGCTCACTCCTTCTCACCGGCCACGACCGACGGCAGCTACCGAAAACCCCAGGACACCCCGCCTTCCCGGAGAACACCCGTGACCGACCGCTACCCGGACCACCTCGCGCGTTTAAAGCTGGCGGCGGAACTCTCGCCCGTGGAGGTCGAGGTCGCCCAGCTCGTCGCCTGCGGACTGACGGACCCGGCCATCGCCAGCGCACTCGCCCGCAGCACACAGACCATTCACACGCACCTGGCCCGCATGCTGCGCAAGACCGGGGCCCGCGGCCGCTGTGAACTGGTGATCTGGATGTACGAAACCGAGCATCTCGTACCCGGCCGCGCCGCACTCTCCACCATGTCTCCGCAGTACGCACCTGTCCAGGGCGGCACGATCACCGATCGGCGCGTCGGGCTCAACCTCCACGCCGACCTCCCCCACGACCTGGTCGACCTCGCCCGGCTCGCGGCGTGCGGACTGACCAACGACACCATCGCCACACGAGTGCACCGCACCCTCGGCGCCGTCAACTACTGGCTCGAGCAGCTGCGCAACATCACCGGAACCACGACCCGAGTCCAGCTCACGGTCTGGATGTATGAGACCGGACGCGTTCGTCCCGGCACACCCGACGACCCCGCCCACCTGCTGACGAAGCCTGTCTCTCCCCACCAACCGGCCACCGGCCCGACCACACCCCCCGACGAAGAACATGCTCACCCCGAGATGCCCTCCGCAATACGGATCCGGGCCTGCGTACTGCTCTCCCGCCCCGAACGCGCCGACTGGCTGCTGATCCGAGAACACGGCGCCCCCACCTGGCGCCTACCCGGTCGCGACGTCATCACGACCCTCCACACCCCCACCGAGACCGTCCTGTCCACGATCAACGACGTCCTCGGCTTCGCGCCCCGCTGCACACCCCGCTTCTGCGCGCACACCTGGAACCGCACCGAGGCAGGCCCACGACTGACCTACCTGTTCGCCGTCGACACCCTGCCCGCCGACCTCCGGCCACAGCACGGAATCGACATCAACTGGGTCCACCGCGCCGTAGCCCCCCGCCTGCTGTCCGGGCACGACATCCCCGTCGTTCACCGCCACCTCGCCCTGCCCGCCCCCACCAGTCCCGCAAGCCCGTACCTGGAACTGATCCCATGACCGCCCGGCACCGCGGAATCCGGCTCGTCACCCTCGACGTCGGCGGCGTGCTCGGCACCGTGGCAGGTCCCAGCCTCGGCACCGCCCTCGCCACCGCTTCACCCCACGACCCGGCCACCGTCGCCGACATCGTGCGCACCCACCTGCACACCCGCGCCCACACCACCCCAGAGCTGATCCCACGGCTCGCCACCGAACTCGCCCTGCCCAGCCGAACCGTCCGCGACATCCTTCGCGCACCTCGGCCCCTGCTGATCCAGCCCACCGCACGAGCGCTCCTGGCCGGGCTCCGCGACGCCTTCCCCGGCGTGCAGGTCGTGGTGTGTTCGAACCTCGCCGCCGCCGACGCCGCCCACGCCGACCTCATCCACGCCGAACTCGGTCCCCTGCTTGACGACAGCTACTTCTCGTACCAGGTCGGCATGGCCAAAGGCACCGGCCCGGACCTGTTCGAACACATCGCCCGCGGACACGGCGTGCAGCTCTCCGAGATCGTTCACGTCGGCGACAAGCTGCACGACGACGTCCACGCACCCCTGCTCGCAGGATGCCGCGCCCTCCTGCTCCACCCCCACCACGCCGACACACCCCGCGTCGCCACCGGCGACCGCTACCGCACCGCCCCCGACCTCGCCACAGCCATCCACGAACTCCACCACTGGATCCCCACCAGCACACCGCGCCCCACCCTCCCGGTCCGCGCCGCCGCCCTCATCCGCAACACCCACGGCCAACTCCTCCTCGTCCGCGGACCCGACGACGAGAAGTTCTCCTTCCCCGGCGGACGCTGCGCACCCCACGGCCCCGACTCCCCACCCCACGCCGCGGCCCGCGAGGTCTACGAGGAACTCCGCCTCACCGTCACCCCCGGAACACTGCTGTGGGCCGGATGGGCCGAAGCCGAGTCGTCGGCCGGCGAGAACAAAGCCCACTTCCTGTTCGAAGCCCACCTCCACGGCACCACCGTGCCCGACCCCGACCCCACCGAAGTCGCCGAATACCGGTGGGCCTCCCACAACGACGCCCTGCACCTGCTCCACCCCGCCGAAGCCAACCGGCTCGTCCGCATCACCCGAGGACAACACCACGGCTGGCAGCACCTCGTCGTTCCGCGTTCCTACATACCCGAAGACGATATTCATTAACAAGGGAGGATCTTTTCGTGTCACTCTCATGCAATATCGCATTCGCAGGTTTGACTGCGGCAGGGAAGACGACGCACGCAAAGCTGCTAGCGCAAGACCTTGATTACGGTTACGTTTCAGCCACCGATATTCTCCTGCAGATTCTGGGCATCGAGGAGCCCGGGGATCAGGTGTGGTTCTCAAAGTTGAAGGAGATCAATCAATACCGAAAAGACGGGGGAATCGATGACGCCCTGGAGCGGCGGATTCTGCACGAACATGGGCTTCGAAGTCGGACGATCATGGATACGTGGGCGCTGGCCTGGATCGGCGCCGACCCGCTGGTGCGGGTGTGGATCGAGTCGGATCTGCCGTCGCGCGCCCGGAAATGCCTGGTATCTCAGCAGCACCAGCGCCAGCTGGATCTTGCGGAGTGCCGCGATCTGGTCAAAGCCAAAGACGAGTTCAACCGGGATGCGTTCTCACGTCGACATCGGTTCGACCTGTTCACCGATCGATCCCGTTACGACATCGTCCTGCGCAACACACATCTCATTCCCACCGCAACGAAACACGACGCCCAAGCAGGGGTGAAAGCCTTCGCGCCTGTCGTGCGCGATGCGGTGATCGCTGTAATGACCGGCAACGCGGATGCAGCCCGGAAGCTTACTTCGGATCACCCCGACGAAGTTCTCCGCATTACCGTTTTCGATTGATCATTTTGCCAGTCACCACTCTCCCGTACCTCACCTTGAAGGAGATCCGGTGTATTCGTTATTGCATTGCCATTTCGAATCGGCGTTGCGAGCTTTGGCTGTGCACAAGCCGGGCACGCTGGGCGAGGTGCGGGCGGTCGCGTCGTCGTCCGCCTTCGGTCTGGTCGGCCCGGCCGAGCGGTTGTTGATGTTGTGGCGGACGGTGAAGCACACCGCGGCAAGCGAACCGGACCTGTTTACCGTCGAGACGTTCCACCGGGTCGCCGACGCGTTCGTGGAGGAGATGGTCGCCGACCAGGTCGAGCACGTCGACGTGCGCATCGGTACGTCGCTGCGCCGGTGGCGGGACCTGCGCGGTGCAGTGGACGCCATCGCGATCCTTCGGAAAGCCGTGGCGCGGTCGGAGGCCGAGCTGTCGGTGTCCTTCGTGGCAGGGCTCGACTTCACCAAACCTCTCGACGAGGTCGAGCGGGTCGTCACCGGGCTGGCGGAGGGGAGCGATCCTGCCGCTGAACTCTTTGCCGGAGTCGACGTCAACTTGCTCCCTGCGGATTTGGCGAAGTTCGACCGCTTGCTGCCCGTCCTGCGTCAGCTGCGCGCCGACGGGTGGAAGATCAATGTCCACTTGGGCGAGCTCTTCGACAACGACGTGTCGCGCTACGTGCTCAAGCGCCTGGTGCCTGACCGCATTGGCCACGGCGTGCTGCTGCTCGACGACCTCGAAGTGATCGCAGTGCTGCGCGAGCACGACGTCTGCTTGGACATGTGCCCTGTCAGCAACACGGTGCTCAACGTCATCGACTGGGCTTCTTCCAGCCCCGCCAAACGGGCACTCGACCTGGGCCTGCCGGTCACGATCAACACCGACGATCCCGCATTGTTCGGCACGACCTTGCGCGCGAACCTCGCTCTTTCGGGATTGACCGCCGCCGAGCTGGAGCTCGTCGTGGACACGGGCAGGAAGCATCGCTATGGCCCACGCTGAACGCCGGGCCGCGCTGCGGATCCTCTACGGAATCCCCTGCGCGGGCAAGTCCACGGCCGCCATTTCGGTGGCCACCCACCACGGGCTGCGCACGGTCATCGGCACCGACTACCTCCGCGAGGTCCAGCGGCTACTGACTCCGCCCCAGCAAGCACCGGCACTGCGGATGGTGACGCATACCGCGTGGCAACGGCACGGCCCACCAACTCGGGACAACATCGCCACCGGATTCCGCGAGCACGTTGCCGCTGTCGCCCCGGCCATACATGCCGTTGTCGCGAAGCTAGCCCGGGACGGTTTCGACGCCGTCCTCGAAGGCGCGCATTTTCACGGCGACCTCATCGGGGAACTGCGTACCGCTTACCCCGAGCTGGCCTTGCACGCGACGGTGCTGGCCGTCGGTTCCGCCGACGAGCTACGCCAGCGCATCGCAGCGAAGGAACGCACCCGGGCTGCCGTGTCTGAGCGAAAAGCCTGGGCTGAGCACGTGCCCGTGCTGATGATGCTGCAGGACCTGCTGCACGCCGATGCCCGTTCCCACGGTATTCCCGTCACCACGTCCGAAGGACTCCTCACATGCAGCCCGCACAACCCCTGCTGCTGTTAGACGGCGATCACGTCGTGCTCCACGACGGCCGCATCGTTCGCGTACTCGGCAACCTCGACAGCTCCACTCACTTCCTCGGCTACAACGTGTACTCGCCGGCCTCGGACGGCGACCGGCTCTATCGAGGACGCCGGTACCTGAAGAACTTCTTGGAGGACACCCGGCTTCCCGATGACGTGCTCGACACCTACGAACTCATCGACCGCGACGAGATCTTCGAACACCACGATCCTCTTCGCGTCGCGCCCGAGCTCCACGCCACGCTCGACGGCACCGTCTGGGCCCGACTGCACGACGAGCTCGCGGGCCTCTTCGGACACGAGGCAGTGGGCATTTTCGGGTCCGCACTGCTCGGAATGCATCTGAACGCTGAAGGGAAGGTTCGCAAAGACGTCGACTACCTCATCCACGGCGACCTCGCTACGACCGTTCCCGCACTCGCCGATCACCTCCCTCACATTCGCCGCAAACTCGGATTCACCACCATCACACCGGAGCGGCAACATCGCCAGCAACGCCGCTACAGCACCGTTTTCCGCAACCCCCACAACTCCCTCGCGGCCATCATCGCGCGCCGATGGGCCGGATTGCAGCTCTCCCGCGACATCGTCACCACCATCCGCTTCCGAGACCCGACCCATCTCCTCTCGTTCGACGTGGCCACCACCCCCACCTCGGAACTTGACGAGGAGACAATCACCGGGATCGTCACTCACGCCCCCTACACTGCCACCTTCCCTCCCACGTTCACCGTTACCACCAACTCCGGCGAGGTCGAGATATCGGTGTTCTGGTGGAAATTCGCGACACCAGTACGAAAAGGAGACGCCATCACCGCCCGTGGTAGCGTCCTTCCATCCTCACGGAAGCACCAATTCATTCGAATCACGCATTTCGATCTCCATTATCTGAACATTCACGAGACGACACCAGGAGAACCCCTATGATTGACCACCTGTCGCTGATCACCGGCAACGCGGGCAAAGCCGCCGAGTACGCCGAGCTGCTCGGGATGCCGGTCACACCAGTCCAGGAAGATCTGTTGGAAATTCAGTCGCTCGATGTCGAGGAAGTCGTCCGCCACAAGGCCCATGACGCCTACCTCGCCCACGGCGCCCCCGTCCTGGTCGACGACACCGCCCTCACGCTGCTTGCCTGGAACGGGCTACCGGGCGCTCTGATCGTGTGGTTCCTCAAAGCCCGCGGCGTCGAAGGCCTGCTCACGATGGCCGCGGAGGAAACTGACCGCACGGCCACCGTCACCACAGCGATCGGCTACGCCGACGCCCACGGCGTTCAGGTCTTCACCGGCAACCTGCACGGAGCCTTGACTCGCACACCACGAGGCACCAACGGGTTCGGCTACGACTCGATCTTCGTCCCCGACGGCCACGATCGCACCTACGCAGAGATGACTCCCGAGGAGAAGAACGAGCTCTCCCACCGACGCCTCGCCGTCAACGCACTACGAACCGGACTTGGCCTCACCACCGAAACCAACGCTTAGTACTTCGGCACCGCGCAGGCGTTCGCCCGGGGCCGCTGATGTGTCCCGCGCCGCATCACCGGCGCGGGGCACGTCCTCTTTCCGGACTTCTTGCACGAACGGGCCCGGGGCGCTGTCGGTCTCGGTAACCTGGCCGACGGCAGTGGAAGGGATCATGATGTCGGCAGAGCCGGAACTGGTACTGATCGCCGGGTTGGCGCGTCGTGGCGAGGTCGGTGCGCGAGCGGTGTTCGAGGCGTGGGGCCGTTCCTACCTCTACGCTCGGACCAGCCCGGAAGCGCCCACGCTGCACGTGGCCGACCTCGGCGACCGCGGCAGGTGGGTATCGGTGTTCAGCACCCGCGAACGACTGGCCCATGCGCACGGCGAGTGCGAGGCGATCGGGATGCCCGGCGCGGACTACCTCGAACACACCCCTTCCGGGGTCGGACTCCTACTCGATCCCGGCACCCCGCACACCTTCCCGCTCCCGGCACACCTGCTCGACCAGGCCGCCGCGGCACTCGGAGTGAGCAGAGCATGAGCGAGAACGTCGAAGTCGTCCTGTCCGCGCTGATCGACGCCTCGACCGGCATCGACCAGGTCATCGACGACATGAGCACCCTCGGCACCGCCGACGTCACCGACCTCGCCGCCGACACCGGCCGCGACTACGGCCACGAACCCCTGGCCCTCGCCGTCCGCGCATTCGCCGACGCGTGGAGCCACGGCCTGCACCGGCTCATGCGCGACGCCACCGGCCTCAGCGAATCGCTCCACGAGTCGGCCCAGACCTATGCCGAAACCGAGCACATCAACATCGACCTGTTCCAGCAAGGACGATGACCCGTGCCCGAACTCGGCGAGACCACCGACCCCCACGCCCTCATCCCCGGCAACCCGGAGACCGTCCGCGGCGAGATCGCGCTGTGCAACCGCTACGCCGCCGGACTCGGCCGCGCGGGCGACGCGCTGAAACTCCTCGACACCACCGATTGGAAAGGCGACGCCGCCGACGCCTTCCACGACGCCTTCGACAGGCATCCCCTCGACTGGCTCAACGCCGCCGACGCCTTCCGCGACCACGCCGACGTCCTCACCGGCTACGTCGAAGTCCTCGAATGGGCCCAAGCCCAAGCCGCCGAAGCCCTCGCCCTGTGGACCGAAGCCGAGGCCGCCACCGCCCAGGCCCGCACCGACCACGACAACGCCGTCACCCGCGAACAGCACCGCGCCGCCACCACAGGCAACCCCGTCGCACCGATCCCCTTCACCGACCCGGGGGCGGAGAAACGTGCCGCCGCGCAAGACCTCCTCGACCGGGCCCGCGACCAGCTTGCCGAGGCCGGCGAGCGCACCCGCACCACCGTCCTCGACCTCGCCGCCGACGCACCCCGGAAACCCGGTGCGTGGGGGCAAGCCGGCGAGCTGCTGGGCGACGTCGGTGCCGGCATCGGCGACTGGTTCACCGACATCGGCGACATCCTCGGCAACCTCGACCAAATCCCCGCCACCCTCGCCGCCGCAGCCACGAACCCCACCGCCTTCGCGAAACAACTCGTCAGCTGGGACCAGTTCCACACCAACCCAGCCCGCTGGGCCGGACACGTCCTGCCCGACGCCGTACTCACCCTCGCCGGCGGCGCAGGCGCCATCAAAAAAGGTGGCACCCTCCTCAAAGGCGTCACCACCACCGGCCGCGCCGACCGCATCCTCGCCAAAGCCACCCACAACGGCAAAGGAATCACCGACCACGTCGCCAACAAAGGCGCCGATATCGGACGTAAACCGGACCGCAACAAGAAAATGCCCATCCGCCTCGTCGACAGCGTTGACGACCTCGACAAGGTGTGGTCGGACCTGTCACGCGGCGGACGACCGATTCAACGACCCGGATACGACAAAATAGTACAGATGCCCGACGGAAGTACCATCGGATATCGCCTGAAACCCAGCCAGGGCCCCACGGGAAATACGCTGGACATCCGGGACGCCTCGAACAACCCACTGAAAATTCACATCGAACCACCGAGGAAGTAGACCCACATGTACTCGAAACAACTATTGCACTGGATCCTAGAATCGGGGGAAGACGACGAGATCCAGTTGGCCGATATCTACTACTTCGTGCAGGAAGACGAAGAACCCGAGGAGGACCTCGCTGAGCGCACCATCGAGGTAACCGTTCAGCTGACGAAGGACGGCGTGATCATTCCCGGTGATATGGTCGACTACGAGTTCACCCCTTGGACGGTCGACAGCGACACCGCCGAGCGCAGGATCCGAGAAGGTGCTCATCACGCGCTCAGGGAAACGGGCCGGTTCCTTCCGGGAGACGTCTGCTGGTTCAGAACGCACAACTACGAAGGATAGGAACGAGCCGGAGCCTTCGATCAGTGTCAAGCTGATCGCCGACGTCGTCGCGGAAGGCGATCTCGACTACATCGACATCACCGTCATCGGTCAGCTCCTGATCCTCGCTACCGGTGCCGGCCCGGAAGGGCTACACGCGCGCGGCGGAGATCGCCGTCGACTTGGTCCGCCGCGGACTCCTCGTGCCCGGCACCCTGGATCCGGAGTTCCACCCGTGGAACCTCTCCACCGAAGCAGCGCCCGCCCGCCTCCATGCCGAAGCAGCCGCCGAGCTTCAGCACTCGACGTTGCTGGGTCCCGGCCAGATCTGCTTCTTCGACATCACCGAAAAAGCCCTCCGCGAATACCCGCCCACCGACGCCGACTGACCATCAGCTGTTCCCGTCAGGCTCGCGCCCTGCACGCAGCACACGCCGCAGGTGGCGCAGTGACTGCACGTCGCGAAGCGGGTCACCGTCCACCACGACGACGTCTGCATCGAGCCCGGGGCGAAGTTCACCGGTGATCTCACCGAGCCCGAGGAAACGGGCGCTGGTGGTGGTGGCGAGCTGGATGATGTCAGCGTGGGCCACCCCGATGTGCTCGTAGAGCTCAAGCGTGCTGACGGGGTCGCCGTGTTGTGAGATCGGAACCCCCGCATCGCTTCCGAAGAGCAGCGGCACCTCGTGATGCCGAAGCCACCGCAGGCGGTCGGCAATGGCCTCGGCGCGCTCTGGGCCGAGCATGTCCCACATGCGTCGCCACCCGCTCGGCAATGCCGGTGAAGCAGCGATGCCTTCGGCCGCCATCCGGTCGGCCAAGTCATCGTCGAGGGCGGCAGCTCCGTCATCGCCGAGGAAGGTGCAGTGTTCGACGGTGGCGACTCCAGCTGCTACGGCGGCAGCAATGGTGCCGGTGGTGTAAGCGTGGATCGCTGTCGGAAGACCGACTGACCGGGCCGCGCTGATGATCAGGCGGAGCTGTTCCGGTGTGAACTGCGCGTCGGTCATGCCCGGACCGCCGGGGGTCATCTGCCCCCCGTTGCCCATGACCTTGATCAGGTCTGAGCCGACCTGAGCGTCATGCCTAACTCGCGCGCGGATCTCCGCATCGGAGTCGACTTCGCCACCGAGGAACCAGCAATGACCTCCTCGCGGCGTCAGCGGTGCACCGGAGACCAAGATGCGGGGGCCGACGGTCTCACCGCGTGCGATCGCATCACGGAGGCGTACCAACAGCCCGCCCCGGTCGCCCAGGTCTCGGACCGTGGTCACACCCGCACGCAGATGCTGGTGCGCCCGCTCGTGCATGGCTTCGAGTAGCTCGCCGTCGGGCACGGCTCGAAGTGCTCCGACTGGGTCGGGGCTGGCATCGAAGGCCAGGTGCACGTGGCAGTTGATCAGGCCGGGAAGGATCGTCGAATTCGGGTAGTCGTATCGATCAGCCTTGGGTGAAGCTTGGTACTCGACCTCGGAGGGCGTTCCCACTGCGGCGATGGTTCCGCCATCGATCAGCAGCGCTCCTGGCGAAAAATGTCGATCAGGACGCCCGGTCAACAGCCGGGGTGCGGTGAGGATCTGCTGCACGGGTGGAACCGTACCGGTTGCACTCGCGATGTTCTTGCGCTTTGGCCCGGCCCTTCTACACTGCCAAGAGGAGGTCCTATGGTTACCCCTTTTGGAGTAGTCCGACGGGAATGGCAGCTGAGATGGCAGTGCCGTCGCCTCTTGCGCGAGCTCGACGTATCCGCACCCTTGGACGTCCGGGAACTTTGCCACCGACTCGGTGAGGCACGAGGTCGTCCCATCGAGCTGTACCCGTACCCTATCGAGGTTCCCGGCCCGTTCGGGCTGTGGTTTCGACTGCGGGATCGAGACGCGATCTTCTTCCAGCAAGAAGACGTGGCTTGGCATCAAGATCACATTATCCTGCATGAACTCGGCCACGTCCTCGGTGATCACCCTAGCGACGCCGAGGTGTTCGATCCCGCGACTTCAGCGATTCGGCAAAATCCTCCCGCCGGACTCGATTGGGACGTTGCAGAAGACGAGCACCGAAGGCGGCGCTCCTGCTACGACGACCGCTACGAACGCGAGGCCGAACTACACGCCACGATCATTCAAGAATGGGGATCGGTGCTCACCACAGCGCCGTTGGTGAGCGAGGAACCCGCCGTTCAGCGGATCAGCGCAAGCTTGTCGCACCACCAAGGCTGGCGATAATGCTGGTCTTCACGCTGCTGCTCTGGACAACGACCGCCGTGAAGGCGTTCCAGCTGTTCAGAGCGCCTGATGACCCATTGCTCCGGACTGTGACCGGCGGCCTCGCCTCAGCGGCGTTGGCCTTCACCGTCGGACGAGCACCAATCGAGGCCGGACTCAACGCGATCAAGGTCGGCCTCCCCAGCCTGTTGCAAAACGTCGGGATGAATCTCGCGTTCCTCGCACTGCTGGCCTTCTTCGTCTACAGCAGCCACGGCCACGGCACGGCATACCGTGAAATGCGCTGGCATCGCGCCATCGTGTTCGCGCTACTGATGCTGCTGTGTTTCATCTGGCTGACCGCGCCCACCGCGGTTCAGGCCTCCCCGCGCAACGCCGCCGGGGACGGCGTCATGCACGGTGCACTGTTCCAGCTCTGCTCGGTCTCCGGCCTGCTGTACTCCTTGATCGCCTCAGTTCCTCACGCAGTCCGTCGTGCTCGCCGCGTTCAGCAACGCCACCTGCGGATCGCGCTGCGCATCGTCGCAATCAGCCTTACTACTTGTAACAAAACTGATCTTGGTGGCACGGTGGTCGTAGGTTGGTCTTGTTGTCGTTGTGGAGGTGTCTGGTGGC
>NZ_JAIUKB010000106.1:0-54752 GCF_020176785.1 Saccharopolyspora sp. 6V
CGAGGACAGCGTTTTCGCCTGTGGCGGAGCCACCGGTGAAAACGATCCCGCAGCGGGGGAACCGCTGAGGTTCCGCCACCCACCCAGCCTCGCAGAACGAGGGCGAAGACCAGAAGATCAGACCTCGCGTTCGAAGGTGATCAGGAGTCCTTCTACTCCGCCGGGCCCCAGCCGCCCCTTCACGTCGGCGCCGGTGATGGTCTTCATCCGCCAGCCGTCCGCGGCGTGCTCGTTGAGGACGCCTTCGAGCTTGTCGCCGGACATCTTGCCGCCGAGCCACTTCTCCCGGAGCTCCACGACCTTGTACTGGTACGGCATCCGTTCCTCCTCCGCATCGGGTGCTGCGGTGATCTCATCACGGGGCCGCTCCGGAACGCGAAAACGCCACTCCCACCCCGGGAAGCGGGGCGAGGGTGGCGCGTTCAGCGGATGCCTTCAGGCGAAGATCAGCGGTCGGCCATCTTCTTCTGCAGGTTCTCGTCCAGCGAGGCCAGGAACTCCTCGGTGGTCTGGTAGCCCTGGTCGCCGCCGACGAGCAGCGCCAGGTCCTTGGTCATCTTGCCGCTCTCGACGGTCTCGACGACGACCTGCTCCAGCGCCTGGGCGAAACCGGTGACCTCCGGGGTGGAGTCCAGCCGGCCGCGCTGCTCCAGGCCGCGGGTCCAGGCGAAGATCGACGCGATCGGGTTGGTCGACGTCGGCTTGCCCTGCTGGTGCTGGCGGTAGTGGCGGGTGACCGTGCCGTGCGCGGCCTCCGCCTCGACCTTGCCGTCCTCGGTCATCAGGACCGAGGTCATCAGGCCCAGCGAGCCGAAGCCCTGCGCCACGGTGTCGGACTGCACGTCACCGTCGTAGTTCTTGCACGCCCAGACGTAGCCGCCCTCCCACTTCATGGCCGTGGCGACCATGTCGTCGATGAGGCGGTGCTCGTAGGTCAGGCCCTTGGCGTCGAAGGCCTCCTTGAACTCGTTCTCGAAGACCTCTTCGAAGACGTCCTTGAAGACGCCGTCGTAGGCCTTGAGGATCGTGTTCTTGGTGGACATGTACACCGGGTACTCGCGCTCCAGCCCGTAGCGGAAGGACGCGCGGGCGAACTCCTCGATGGAGCGCTTGTAGTTGTACATGGCCATGGCCACGCCGCCGTCGGTCGGGAACTGCGCGACCTCCTGCTGGATCGGCTCGGAGCCGTCCGCGGGCGTGTAGGTGATGGTGACCGTGCCGGGGCCGGGGACCTTGAAGTCCGTGGCCTTGTACTGGTCGCCGTGCGCGTGGCGGCCGATGATGATCGGCTTGGTCCACGTGGGCACGTAGCGCGGGATGTTCGAGATCACGATGGGCTCGCGGAAGATGACGCCACCGAGGATGTTGCGGATGGTCCCGTTCGGGCTCCGCCACATCTTCTTCAGGCCGAACTCCTCCACTCGGGCCTCGTCCGGCGTGATCGTGGCGCACTTGACGCCTACGCCGTGCTGGGCGATGGCCTTCGCGGCGTCCACCGTCACCTGGTCGTCGGTGGCGTCCCGGTGCTCGATGCCCAGGTCGTAGTAATCGAGGTTCACGTCCAGATACGGGTGGATCAGCTTGTCCTTGATGAAGGACCAGATGATCCGGGTCATCTCGTCGCCGTCGAGCTCGGCGATCGTTCCCTGGACCTTGATCTTGCTCATGTGGCGGGGTGCTCCTCTCGCGAGAATGCAAGCGGTACAAGCGTACTGCTATCGGTATCGATTGTGCCCCGGCCCCGGCTCCCGCGACACCGCCCTGAGACGAAAACGCCCACCCGGCCACTCGCCGCGAGATCACCTTCTAGGCTCGCGGAGGCCACGATCACGGGGAGGCGGCTTTGTCGACGGGACCCACACACGCCATGAGCGGACTGGCCGCGTGGGCGGCAGTGACCGCGCTCGCCGACCAGCACCTCATCGGCCAGCTGTCCCCGAAGACGTGGGTCGTCGGCGCCACGCTCGCGTCCGGTGCCGCACTACTACCCGACATCGACCACCCCAAATCCACCGTGGCCAGCACCTTCGGCGCGCTGTCCCGGGGCGTGTCCGCGATGTTCAGCGGGTTCAGCGGGTTCATGTACCGGCTCACCCGCACCAAGCACGACAGCGACCGGGAGGGCACGCACCGCGGGTTCACCCACACCGTCGTGTTCGCGGTGCTGGCCGGGCTGGTCACCACCGCCATCGTGCAGAGCACCAGCTCGATCGCGATCGGCGTGCTCATGTTCACCTTCGCCGGGCTCGCCGTGCGCGGCATCATGCACACCTGGAACCCGCGGCGGGACGCGCTGCTCATCGCGGTGGCCTCGCTGGCGCTGACCGCGGCCTGCTGGGCGTGGACCGGCGACCAGCCCACGGAGGCGGCGGCGCTCGGCGTCGCGGTGATCCTCGGCTGCGTCATGCACTTCCTCGGCGACGCCATCACCGAGCAGGGCTGCCCGATGCTGTGGCCGATCCCGCTGGACGGCCAGACCTGGTACGCGGTGGCGCCGCCGAAGGCGATGCGGATGCGCACCGGCGGCAAGGTGGAGATGGTGCTGGTCGGCCCCGCCCTGACGATCGTCGCCGTGGTGCTGGGCGCGGTGGTGCTCTACCGCGTCGGCGCCGCCCCGTGGATCGCGACGCTGGACCTGCCGCCCGAGGTCATGCGGTGGCTGACGCCGCGCCCCTGACCGCCGATCACCCGCTCCGGCGCGGCGGGGCGCCTCGCTGCGCCGACCGCGTGGAGTGACGCACAACGCCCACCACGGCACGAGTCGCTCGATAAGGTGATGAGCAGGTGGCGCGCGGGCGCCGACGAACCCTCGGGGGAGATCGATGCGAGCCGGTCGGCAGCTCATGGTCGCGGCGGCGCTGGTGCTGCCGGTGCTCGCCGGGTGCGGGCAGCTCCAGGAAGGCCGGGACCGCCTGGACCAGGCCCAGCAGGGGCTGGACAAGGCCACCGCCTGCGTGGACGCGCTCGAAGCCGCCGGCTACACCCCGAACCTCGCCGACGTGGAGCAGGCGCAGGACGACGCCCGCACCAAGGCCGACGAGATCAGCGCGCTCGCCCAGCGCGTCGGCGACCGGACCCTGCAGGACCGGCTGCTCGACGTCCAAGCCTCCCTGGACCAGGTCGCCACCGGCCAGATCACGCTGCAGAACGGCCTCAACTGGTCGCAGCAGCACCTGGAGAAGACCGCCGCCGTGGCGGACACCTGCGCCGAGGTCACCGGCTGATCGCGCAGGTCAGCGGACTGCGAACCGCCCCTCCCCACCCCTAGCCTGGATGCGGAGGTGAGCGTGATGAGAGCAGCCATCGGCGATCAACTGCACGTGCACAGCCGGACGGTGGAGGAGACCGACCGCACCGGGCTGATCCTGGAGGTGCGCGGCACGGCGGGTGCCCCGCCGTACCTCGTGCGGTTCGACGACGGGCACGAACGGCTCGTCTACCCGGGACCCGACTGCATCGTCGAGCCGCGGCGCGCGCAGGAGGCCTGACCGCGGACGGGTGCCGCCCGGCACCGGGCGGCACCTACCAGGGTTCGGCGAGCAGCGCGTCGAGCTCCGCGCGGAACAGCAGCTCCGGGTCGATGCCGGTCCCGGCGAACTGGCCCTGCACCTCCAGGCTCAGCACCCCGTGCAAGCGGGTCCAGGCCACCGCGCCGCGCCGCAGCGCCGCGGGCGGCAGCTCCTCCCCCGACCGCTTCGCGCGCAGCGCGATCAGCTGCTCGTCCAGCTCGGTGCGCGGCGGCGGGTCGGCGGGTACCAGCTCCGCGAACAGCGCCTGCAGCGCGCGCAGGGCGCGGTCGGCGAGCTCGTAGGTCTCCTCCGGCGCGGCGTATCCCGGCACCGGCGTGCCGTAGAGCAGCAGGTAGCGGTGCGGCTGCGCCAGCGCCCACCGCCGCCATTCCAGCGCCACCTCCCGCACCCGCCGGGCCGGCGCCTTCCTGCGGTGCCGTTCGGCGGCCCCTTCCACCGCCTCCGCCACGTCCCGGTAGGCGTCGACGATCAGCGCGCTCAGCAGCGCGTCCCGGTTCTCGAAGTAGCGGTAGAGCGCGGGGCCGGTGATGCCCATGCGCTTGGCGATGGCGTTCACCGAGATGCCCGCCGGGCCCGATTCGGCGAGCTGCTCCAGCGCCACCTGCTTGGCCTCGGCGCGGGTCTGGTCGCGGTAGCGCTCGCGGGGGCTGCGCTGGGGTGCGGACATGCGGTGCGGACCTCCCTGTTGACAGCGCGATGGTAACAGGGGCACTCTTTCGTTAGAAGCTCTCACGTTCGTTACGTAGTCTCACCCCTGGAGGTTCGACCATGACCACCACCGCGATCACCGGCCGCGAACTCGTGCTCACCGGGCTCGGCGCCCCGCAGGACGTGCTCACCAGCAGGGAGACCGAGCACGCGGCGCCCGGCGCAGGCCGCGTGCTGGTCCGCGTCGAAGCGGCCGGGCTCTCCTTCGCCGAAGTGCAGATGCTCGGCGGCCGCTACCCGATGCAGCCCGCGTTCCCCTTCGTGCCCGGCTACGACCTCGTCGGCGAGGTCGTCGCCACCGGACCCGGCGTCACCACCTGCCGGCCCGGGCAGCGCGTCGCCGCGATGACCCGCACCGGCGCCTGGGCCGAGCACGTCGAGCTCGCCGCCGAACTCGCGGTGGTGCTGCCCGCGCAGGTACCCGCCGACGAAGCGGTCGCGCTGGTCACCAACGGCGTCACCGCCTGGCAGCTGCTGCACCGCAGCGCCCGCGTCCCGCGCGGCGGCACCGTGCTGGTGCACGGCGCGGGCGGCGGCGTCGGCAGCACCTTGCTGCAGCTGTGCCGGCTCGCGGGCGTGCGCGCCATCGGCACCGCCTCCGGGCACCGGCACGAGCGGCTGGCCGGGCTCGGCGCCGAACTCGTCGACCACCGCACCGAGGACGTCGGCCGCCGCGTCCGGGAGCTCGCACCGTCCGGAGTGGACGCCGTGTTCGACCCGCTCGGCCCGGACAGCCTCACCCGCTCCTGGGAACTCCTCGCCCCCGGCGGGCGGCTGATCAGCTACGGCAGCGCGGGCACCCTCGACGACGCGGGCTCGTGGTGGAAGCCGTACGCGGACGTCGCCCTGCGCATCGCCCGCTGGGAGGCGCTGCGGCTGCTCGGCCGGGCCGGCGGGCGGCGCGCCCGGATGTACTACGTGCGGGCCGACGGCCGGTACCGCGACGACCTCGCCGGGCTGCTCCGGATGCTCGCCGACGGCGAACTGCACCCGTTGATCTCGCACCGGCTCCCGCTGCGGGACGCCGCCCGAGCCCTCGACCTGCACCGATCGGGGAAGTCCACCGGGAAGATCGTGCTGCTGCCCTGAGGCCGGGCCTGCCGCCGCGGCGGTGCGGATCACGAAAAGGCGGCAGGTTCACCGACCGCCCGGCGCCCCTGATTAGGGTGGGCGCGGCGTGACGTCCGGTGAGGAGGCGGTGACGAGTTGCACGACGACCAGGCCACCGAGACCCCTGCCGACCTCTCGGAGCTGCTCGCCAGAGCCTCCGGCGTCGCGCCCTCCGTCCCGCTGCCCGACGGCGAACTGCTCACCGAGCAGTCCACCCGCGCCAACGGGGACGAGCCGCCGCTGTGCTGGATCAGCTTCGACCGGCCGGCGCCGCGGCTGCTGGGGGCGCTGCGCGCCGACCACCGGCGCACCGGGCTGTGGCCGCTGCTGCTGTGCGACGACACCGAGACCTACGGCAGCCGGTGCACCGTCGGCGTCGTGCCCCCGGAGCCGCTGGAGCACATCGACCTGTGGCGAGCCGAGGACGTGATGCTGCGGATCTGGGAGGGGCTGTGCCGGGCCGACGACGACCTCGGCCCCGCCTACGACATGGATTCGCTGGCGCCGTTCGACGCGAACTGCCCGGAGCTGGCGCCCGCCGGGAACCTGCTGGCCGACCCGGACATCCTCGCCAACCAGCAGGCCACCCGGTTCGTCGACGACGAGACGCGGCTCGGGCTGGTGCCGGTGCGGCGCGGGTCCGACGTGCTCACCGTGCTCGGCTGGTCCGGGGCGGCGAACCACGTGTCCCGCACCGCGGGCATGTCGGCGCTGCTGCGCAGCTGGGAGGACCGGTTCGGGGCGCGGCTGCTGCGGCTCGGGCCGGACCGGCTGGACGTGAGCGTCGCGGCCCCGCCGCAGGACCCGGCGCACGCCACGTCGGTCGCCGCGGAGCACTGGGCGTTCTGCCCGGACCGGGTCCTGCAGGACGCCGGCAGCATCGCCTCCTACGCCCGCGAGATCCGCGCCCGCCGCACCTGGTCCTTCTGGTGGGAATGAGCGAGCTCGCCCCGGCTTCGCCGTTCTTCCCGTCAGCGGCGAAGCCGCTGAGCAGCTGACCACAAGAGCAACCGGACCACCCGCGGGTTCTCAGCGGGATTCTCGCGAGGACAGCTTTTCCCTCGTGGCGGAGCCACTCGGGAAAAAGATCCCGCAGCGAGAATCCCGCTGAGGTTCCGCCACCCCACCACCGGGCCAAGACGAGCGGGGACCAAGCTCAGAAATCCAGTGGGCCGCCGACGATGGTCACTGCTACGGCTAGCAGCACCAACCCGAACCCGCCGTAGAGGATCAGGTCGACCGTGCGGGAGCGGACCGCGATCAGCCCCACCTGCTCCTGGGGCAGGAACGCCCGCGCGGCCGCCGCCAGCAGCAGCGCGAGGCTCAGCAGCATCGAGCCCTCCCGCCACGCGTGCATCGCGATCCGCAGGAATCCGATCGCCGCGACCAGCAGCACCAGCGCGAACGGCACGTGCACCGCCCACTTCGCCCGGTCGCCGAAGCGTTCGTTCATGCCGGCCTCCCACGCTTGCCCGAACTGCCGGGTCATCGTAGATCCGAGCCCGCGGGGACCGTCCGATCCGTCACGCGGCATGGCGCTCCGCCGCTTCCACGACGTTGGTGAGCAGCATCGCCCTGGTCATCGGCCCGACCCCGCCGGGGTTCGGCGAGAGGTGCCCGGCGACCTCGGCGACGTCGGGGTGCACGTCCCCGGCCACGCCGTCCTCGGTGCGGGTGACGCCGACGTCGAGCACCGCGGCTCCCGGCTTCACCATGTCCGGGGTGATCAGGTTCGGGCGCCCGGCGGCGGCCACGACGACGTCGGCGGTGCGGACGATCGCGGCCAGGTCGCGGGTGCCGGTGTGGCAGAGGGTGGTGGTGGCGTTCTCGCCGCGGCGGGTCAGCAGCAGGCCCAGCGGGCGGCCGACGGTGATGCCGCGGCCGACGACGGCGACGTGCGCGCCGTCCAGCGGCACGTCGTGGCGGCGCAGCAGTTCCACGATGCCGCGCGGGGTGCACGGCAGCGGCGCGGGTTCACCGAGCACGAGGCGGCCGAGGCTGATCGGGTGCAGCCCGTCGGCGTCCTTGTCCGGGGCGACGCGCTCCAGCAGCGGACCGGCGTCGAGGTGCGCGGGCAGCGGCAGCTGCACGATGTAGCCGGTGCAGGCCGGGTCGGCGTTGAGCTCGTCGAGCACCGCCTCCAGGTCGGCCTGGCTGCTGTCTGCGGGCAGGTCGCGGCGCAGCGAGGCGATGCCGACCTTGGCGCAGTCGTTGTGCTTGCCGCGCACGTACGACTGGCTCCCGGGGTCGTCGCCGACGAGCACGGTGCCCAGCCCGGGGGTGGCGCCGCGCGCGGCGAGTGCGGCGACGCGGCCGCGCAGCTCCTCGTAGATCGCGTTCTTGGTGGCTTTGCCGTCCAGGATCGTGGCGCTCACGGTTGCTCATCGTGGCAGACGCGGGCCCGGCTGGTCCGGCGGGATCACGCTCGGGCGAACCGGTCCGGCAGTGAGGCGACGGCGACCGCGACGAACGTGAGGGCGACGCCGACGACGGTGGTCAGCGGCACGCTGGTGCCGGGCGCGGGTGCCAGCAGGTCCAGCAGCAGCGCCCCGAACAGCTGGCCGGCGACCATCCCCATGCTCAGCACCAGCACCCCGGTGCGGTGCACCAGCGCGGCGGCGCCGCCGATCACGAAGATGCCGAGCACTCCGCCGAGGTACAGCCACGGCTGCGGCGGCAGCGGACCGGGCAGGCCGCGCACCGCGACCTCCACCAGCCAGGCCAGCAGCAGTCCCGTCGCCCCCACCCCGAAATTGATCACCGCGGCGGAGGCGGGCGACCCGGCGGTCTGCTTCACCCGGCCGTTCACCGCCTGCTGCCAGGCCACGCCGATCCCGGCGAGCGCGGGCACCAGGATCAGCCAGCTCGCGCCGGACCCGGTCAGCTCCTCCCACACCGCGACCAGCACCGCGAGCACCGCCAGCACCGCGCCCACCACGCGCGGTGCCGTCCCCCGCTGCGGCCCGGCGGGTCCGAGCCCGATCCGGTCCACGACGAGCCCGCTGGCGACCTGCCCCGCGACGACGGCGACGGTGAACAGCGCGACGCCCAGCGCCGCCGCCGACAGGCCCTGCCCGAACACGAGGAACCCGCCCGCGACACCGCCGAGGCACTGCCACCAGCGCAGGCCCCCGTCGCGCAGGGCCGTCCGCACCGTGCGCAGGCCCGCGCGCGCGACGGGCAGGAACGGGGTGGCCAGCAGCAGCACGACCAGCCCGGAACCGAAGGAGATCAACGCGGCCCCGAGCCCGTCCCCGAGCTGCGCGCCGAGCGCACCGTTGAGCCGCGACTGCACCGACAGCACCACTCCGACCAGCACGGCACCGGCCATGCCGAGGGCTCGGCCGCGGGTGGCGGAAGCTTCAGCACTCACGGGACGGGAGTGTCCTCCGCGGGCCGCGTCCGCACGCTCGGATGTGCGGCGAGGCACACCGCGGCCAGCGCCAGCGCGGTCCCCGCCGCCGCGGCCGCCGCGGGCCCGGACGCGTCCAGCAGCGCCCCGGTCAGCGGCGCCGCGATCGCGGACCCGACCATGCCCGCGCTCGCCAGCCAGCCGAACGCCTCCACCCGCCTGCCCGCCGGGGCGAGTTCGCCGATCCGCGCGTTGTTCGCCGCGAACGTCGGCGCGATCGCCAGGCCGCCCACCAGCAGCACCGCGCTCACCAGCCACGGCGACCCGGGATCGGCGACCGGCGGCAACACCGGCACCAGCACCGCCACGCCCGCCGCCACCAGCGCACCGCGCAGCCACAGCCGGGGCCGCCGCGCCGACGCGCCCAGCAGCAGCCCGCCGATCAGCGAGCCGACCGCCCACACCGCGGCCAGGTAGCCGGCCAGCTCCGGGGTGCCGCGGTCCCGCGCCCAGCCGACCAGCAGCAGGTCCACCGAGATCACCCCGCCGATCATCAGGCAGGTGAACCCCAGCGCCAGCGCGAACCCGCGCGCGGCGAACAGCGGCTCACCCCCGGACCGCTCTCCTGCCGCGGGCACCGCGTCGATCCCGGCCCGGCGCAGCACGAACGCGAACACGGCCGCCCCGGCCGCGCCGATCACCCCGCACCACGCGGTCGCGGCGAACGCGCCCTGCACGGCGACGACGAACGCGGCGAGGATCGGGGAGACCACGAACAGCAGCTCCTGCGCCGTGGCCTCCACCGCGAACGCGGCCTGCCGGGCCGGGCCGTCCGCGATCCGCACCCACACGGCCCGCCCCACCTGGCCCGCGGGCGGGAAGGACAGTCCCGTGGCGAACGCCACGGGAACCAGCAGCCACCACCACTGCGCGGGCAGCCGGCTGTCCGGACCTGCCAGGAACGCGATCGCGAACAGCCCCAGCCCGTAACCGCACCCCGTGATCAGGAGCACTCCGGTCGGCCCCGCGCGGTCCGCCGCCCGGCCGCGCACCGGACCCGCCACGGCTTGACCGACGGTGATCGCGCCGCCGATCACACCACCGGCCGTGTAAGAACCGGTGCGGTCCGCGATCAGGAACGTGAGCACCAGGTTGATCGCCGGTTGGTGCAATCGAGCCAGCAGACCTGCGCCGAGCAGCGTGAACGCGTGCGGAACCTGGGCCAACAACAGGTACGGGCGCAGCACGCGGTTCACTGTGCCGGTCGGCGTCCGCAACGGCCAGCGATTTTCGTACGGCGGATCACACCTGGTGGTGTGATGTCGCTCCGGACGTCCACAAGGCAGGCTTTGGAGCTCGGAACGACCCGCCCGACGATCACCGCCGCACCCACGGCGCCGAACCACTGCACCGAACTCACCCGGGACGACACACCACGAACGACCCTTCGAGTAGCGTTTTCGCGGGGCGGGGTCGGTGGGCCCGGTTGAGAGGGGGAGGATGTCACCCATGTCGCGTCTGACAGCGATCAGTCCGGAAGAGCAGGAACAGATAGCCCGCAGGATCGGCGTCCTGCTGTTGCAGGCCGCACCTGAGGACTGGCAGCAGATCACGGTCGAGTACCGCGCCACGGGCGAGTACCAGGATCTGCTCGGGGAGGTCGCCGCCCAGGACGGTGGCACCGAGCCGTGGGAGCCGCCCGAAGAGCTGTGGGGGATCTTCGAGCACCTGCGGGAAGGCATGTACCGCCCCGACGTGGGTACGTGGCTCAGCGCGCTCTACGTGGTGGAGCGCCCGTCGAGCTACCGCATCGACATCAACTTCGACGCCGAGCCGCAGTGGCAGCGCCCGCTGCCGCGCGCCGCGTACGTCGACGAGCTCCGCCGCTACCCGCGCACCGACGACAACGTGCCGGACTGGATGCGGGAGAAGCTGGACGGCGCGACCGCGCCCGCGGAGCAGGCCGGCCAGCAGCCGGAAGCGCCCGCGCAGCAGACCGAACCGCCGCGGCAGGACCACCCCGCGCAGGAGGCCGCCCCCGCTCTCCCGCGCCGGGAGTCGCGCCGCGGCGAGCAGCACGAGCCGGAACCGGCCGCGTTCGCCGCGGAACCGCCGGCGGCGGACGACCCGGACGCGGAATTCCGGACGGCGCTGGTGTTCGACGACTTCGACGACCAGGGCCGCCCGCTGGTGGCGACCCGGGCGCCGGTGCCCCAGGACGAGATCGGCGCGCTGCGCCACTACCTGGAGAACGCGCCGATCGTGCTCGCGTCCCGCGACAACGACGACGACCTGCTCGACCCGAACGCCCCCGCTTCGGTGCCCTCGACCTGGCACACCGACGGGACGTGGGTGTGGCCGGGCGCGGTGCCCTACTACCTGATGCAGTACGGCGTGCCGCCGCAGCCGGAGCTCGTCGAGCACATCCGCTCGCGCCGCTTCGCGCTCGGCGAGGTGGACGACCGCACCCGGGACGCCGCGGTGCGCGAGCTGTTCGACCAGCCCGAGCACGACGGGTACGACGAGCAGGCCACCGGCGAGACGCCGCGCGTCGAGGAGGACTACGCGGTGCGGCTGCCCGCGCCCGCCGAGCCGACCGAGATCGACCGGCCCGGCGACTCGTGGCGGGAGGAGCACGCGTTCGAGTCGAGCGGGGCGGTGCTCGGCCGCCGCGAGAAGCCCGCCGAGCGCACCCCGGCCGACGCCGAACCGCCGCTGATCACGCACGGCGAGGAACCCGAGGCCGCTTTCGAACCGGGCACCCCGGTGCTCGGGCGCCGCGAGAAGCCGGCCGAGGACTCCGCGCCGGACGCCGGGCTCCCGCTGATCACCCACGACGACGAGCCGGTCGACCAGGCTCCCGCCGGGCTCGGCCTGGACGAGGACGTGGCCGAGGAGTCCGGTTCGCGGCACGGCCTCGGCAGCGGCGCGGACGAGGACCTCGACGAGACGCAGGCCGTGCTGGCGCGGCTGCACGACCGGCTCATCGAGCTGGGCGTGGACGGCGGCGAGTACCGCGTCGGCAGCCACTCCCCCGACGCGCGCTGCCTGCTGCGCGACGAGCCCGGCTGGGTGGTGACCGCCGGCGAGGACGACCTGCACGGCGACGTCCACTTCGAGCACGCCGACCAGGCGGCGGCCTTCCTGCTCGGCAGCCTGCTGCTGTCCAGCACCGAGCCGCTGCCCGCCGCCGAGGACCAGCGGCGGCGCTCGCCGGCGGAAGCCCCGCCGGCGGAGCCGCTGCGTTCGGAGCCCTCGCGGCCGGAATCCCCGCGTCCGGAATCCCCGCGTCCGGACGCGGACACCGCGGAACCCGCCGCGCCCGCGCCGGAGCCGGAACCCGCCGGGTTCGCCACCGCGGACGGGTCCGAAGTGGAGCAGCCGGGTCGCTCGGAGCGGTTCGCCGCGTTCGGCAGCACGCCCGACTCCCCCGCGGCCGGTCTGTTCACCGACCACCGGGCGGACGAGGCCGCCGAGCTCCCGCAGCGCGGTGACCGCGCGGCCCGGGATCTCGGTGAGACCCCGGAAGCCCGGCCCGCCGAGGCGGAGGTCTTCGAGGCGCAGCAGCCCTTCGCGGCCCAGTCCGTCGACGCCCAGCCGTTCGACGCCCAGCCGTTCGACGCCCAGTCCGCCGAAGCGCAGGCGGCCGGGACCCCGGCCGTCGACGCCGCCGAAGCGCAGGCCGCCGACCACCAGGCCGAGCCGGAGCGGGAGTCCGCGGACGCCGCCGACCAGCGCTCCGCGCTCGGCGACCTGCCGCGCCGCGGTGCCCCGGCCGAACCCGCGCAGCGCCAGCCCGCGCCCGGTACCGGCGGGCACTTCCTGTTCACCGCCAACCAGGCCCCCGAGCAGGAACCCGCGGACGAGGGCGGTTTCCAGCCGGCGGCACCGGACGCGGAGGCGACCCGGTTCCAGCCGATGCCGAACGTGAACGGGGCGGCGCCGAACGGCTTCGCCCAGAACCCGGCTGCCCAGAACCCGGGGGCGCAGAACCCGGCGGCGCAGGCACCGGGTGCCCAAGCACCGGGGGTGCAGAGTCCCGTGCAGCCGGGCTCGCAGCACCCGCAGGCCCCGCAGCCCGGCCCGCAGGGCGGCCCGGCGAACCCGCCGCTGCCGCAGCGCGGCCAGCGCCCCGAGCAGGACCAGGCGGGACGTCCGGGCGCGCCCGGACCGCAGGGCCCGCACGGCGGCCCCGGCGCCGCTCCGACCGGGGGCGCCGACCGCCGTCCCGGCCCGTCCGGGCCGGGCATGGCCGGACCGCCGCGGCAGGGACCGGGACCGCAGGGCCAGGCCCCGCAGCAGGGCGAACCGCAGGGCCGTCCCGGCGGGCCGATCAAGCGCCCGCCGCAGAACGCCCCCGGTGAGCAGCCGCACCCGTCGCAGCAACAGCAGCAGACGACGGGGAACATCCAGCCGCTGCGCGGCGAACCGCCGTTGACGCTGTACCGGGACCGGCGCAACCTCGTGCTGCAGCCCGGCACCGAGCTGGACCGCTTCGGCGACCCGGCGGGCAACGTCACCTACGCGGCCCACACGCCGTACAACCAGCGGTCGCTGCCGCCGCAGTGGTCCACCCGCGGGTACGCGGCGTTCCGCGTGCAGCGACCCCTGCAGGCGCTGCGCGGCACGGCGGTGCCGTGGTTCGAGCAGCCCGGTGGGGGCACGGCCTACGTGCTGCCCGGCTCGGTCAGCGACCTCGTCGCCGACGGCACCCTCCAGGAGATCGGGGACGCCCAGCGCCCGCCGATGGAATGAGGTTCGGAGCAGGTCCGGAGAACCGGCATCGCCCCTCGCGGGCGGTGCCGGTTCTCCTTTCCCGGGGCGCGGCCCGCGGGTGGGTCAGTCGACGCGGAGGCCCTTCGCGGCGGCGAACGCCAGGGCGGTGTTCACATCCACCCGTGCGCCCGCCAGCACGCTCTGCGCGAGTCCGTCGGCGTCGATGATCGCGCCGCGCAGGTCGGCCTCCTCGAACCGGGTGCCGAGCAGCCGCGCGCCCATCAGGTCGGCCTCCCGCAGGTCGCAGCGGCGCAGGTCGGCTTCGCCGAGGTTCGCCTCCCGGAACCGGACGCCGCGCAGGTCCAGCCCGCGCAGGTCGGCGCGGCCCATCCCCGCCAGGGTCAGGTCCGTCTCCCCCGGCTTCCACTGCCGCAACCGGCAGTCCACGAAGGACGAACCGAGCAGGCTGCACCCCTCCCACCGGGAATCGCGCAGCACCGCCCGGTCGAACCGGCAGGAGCGGAACGCGCACGCCCGGATCCGCGACTCGGCGAGATCGGTGCGGCGGAAGGTGCATTCGGTGAACACGCAGTTCCGCGCGCGCAGCAGACCGAGGTCGGCATCGGTGAAATCGCAGTGCGCGAATTCACGGCCGTCCCATTCCGCACCGGTCAGCACCGCGTCGGAGAAGTCCTCGCCGAGGGTGCGCAGATCCTCTTGCATGCGGCCAGCTTCGCAGAAAGCACCGACGGTCCCGGCCGCGCGTCCGGCTTTCGCGGCGGTGCCGGGCGGCCGCTCAGCTCGGCGGCTGCAACCCCGGCAACCTGCCTGATCCGCCGCAGTGCGGGCAGCTCCGCCATTCGCCCATCGACATGCCCGTCTCGGTCTCCCGGGTGGCCTGGATCGCGTACAACCGCGGTTCGCTCACCTTCCGGAAACCGGCGCAGGTGAAGCACACGGTGTTCGGCCCTTCCTCGAATCCGGGCCCGTCCTCGCTCATGCCCGACATCCTCACACGGATGGACCGGTGATGAGGCCAGTTCAACGCGCTCATCCGCACTTCCGCCATTCGGCGGTATCGGCACCACGCACAGCGAATTGATCGAACTTTCAATTAATAGTGGGAATGATCAGGGGACCACGACGACCGGCCGCACCGCTTCCACCACCAGCGTCGCGGGCACCGTGCCCAGCAGTCCGCCGCGGCGCCGGGACCGGCCCACCACGATCAGGTCGGCCCGGTACTGCTCGGCGACCTGCTCCAGGCCCACCGCCGGATCACCGCGGTGGTGCACGAAGTCCCAGTCGATGTCGATGTAGCGCAGGTGCGCCACGACCTCCTTCTTCAACTCCTCGACGAGGCTCTCGGCGGCTTCGCTGGCCACCGCCACCCCCATCGGGGACCAGTAGGCGACGCCGCCCACGGCCTCCACGTAGACCAGGACGAGGCGCGCTCGCTCCCGACGGGCCAGTCCCGCCGCCCACGAGGCGGCGTGGAAGCTCGCCGGGCTGCCGTCCATGCCCACGACGATGCCGCCCAGCCCGTCTTTCCCGATCTCGAACTCGCGCTCGATCTTGTCGCCCTCGGCCACGCCGGAATGGTAGTAGCAGCCCTCCAGCGCCCGACGACCATGCGCCACACTCGGGTCGTGACCACCTCGCGCAGCAGCACTGAGCACGGCGAACCCGCCCGCACCGACCTCGAACGGGCCGCGCTGGCGGCCATCGACCTCGACGGGGTGCTGCGGGACCTGCGGGAGCTCGTCGCCATCCCCAGCGTCGGCGGCAGCCGCGGCGAGCAGGACGCGCAGCAGTGGTGCGCCGACCGGCTCCGCGGGCTCGGGCACCGGGTGGACCACTGGCGCATCGACCTCGACGAGCTCGCCGCGCAGCCCGGCTTCCCCGGCCAGGAGGCCGAACGGGACGTGGCGCACGGCTGCGTCGGCGTCCTCGGCGACGGCGAACCGGCGCTGGTGTTCTGCGGCCACACCGACGTGGTGCCGCCCGGCGACCTGGACCGCTGGCCGGACCGCGACCCGTACGCGCTGCGCGTGCACGACGGCGTCGCCGCCGGCCGCGGCACCTGCGACATGAAGGGCGGCATCGCGGCGTTCCTCGGCGCCCTGGAGGCGCTGCGCACCGCGGGCATCCCGCTGCGGCGGCCCGTCGGGGTGCACGCGGTCGTCGGTGAGGAGGACGGCGGGCTCGGCGCGTTCGCGACGTTGCGCCGCGGGCACCGGGCGCAGGCCGTCGTGCTCGCCGAACCCAGCGGGGGCGATGTCGTCGCCGCCAACGGCGGCTCGCTCACCTTCCGGCTGGAAGTGCCCGGGCAGAGCACGCACGGCTCCACCCGGCTGCGCGGGGTGAACGCGGTCGACGGGCTCGCCGGGCTGCTGCCCGCGCTGCGGGAGCTGGAGGCGCGGCGCAACGCCGACCCGGATCCGCTGGTCGCACACCTGGACCTGCCGTACCCGCTGTCGGTCGGCGTGGTGCGCGCCGGGGACTGGGCCAGCACGGTGCCCGACCTCGCCGTCGCCGAAGGCCGGTACGGGGTGCGGCTGGACGAGGACCTCGACACCGCGAAGGCCGAGTTCACCGCCGCCGTCGCCGAAGCCTGCGCCGCCGACCCGTGGCTCGCCGAGCACCCGGTGCGGGTGAGCTGGCCCGGCGGCGTGTTCGCCAGCGGGCGGCTCCCGGCGGGCCACCCGCTGCTGGACGAGACCCGCGGCGCGATCGGCGGCGCGGGCGGCGCGGAACCGCGGGTGCTCGGCGCCCCCTACGGCACCGACCTGCGCCTGTACGCGGCCGCCGGCGTGCCGACGCTGCAGTTCGGCCCCGGCGACATCCGCTACGCGCACGCCCACGACGAGCACGTGCCCCTCGCCGACCTGGAGCAGGCCGTGCGCACCTACGTGCTGCTCGCCCTCCGCCGCTGCGAACCGGCCGGCTGACCATTCCTGTCAGCGGCGAAGCCGCTGAGCCAACGACCACCAAAGCAACCGGACCACCCGCGGGTTCTCAGCGGTTTCCTCGCGAGGACAGCGATTTCCCTCGTGGCGGAGCCACTTGGGAAATCGATCCCGCAGCGAGGGAACCGCTGAGGTTCCGCCACCCCACCCCCTCGCAGCAAAGGGGGAGCAGCAGTCAACAGAAGTCGCGGGATGTCGAGGGAATTCTCATGTCGAGGCGCTGCAAGCGGTCCGCCCGCAGGTTCACCACCCCCTCGGAGCGCTCCACCGTCCCGCGCACCAGCAGCGCCGCGCTGCCCCGCGCCACCGAGCGGTAGCGCGCCCACAGGCCCGGCGAGCACACCACGTTGACCATCCCCGTCTCGTCCTCCAGGTTCAGGAACGTGATGCCGCCCGCCGTCCCCGGGCGCTGCCGGTGCGTCACCGCACCGCCCACCAGCACCCGCGTCCCGTGCGCCACCTCCGCCAGCCCCGCGGCCGGGACCGCTCCCCAACCGTCCAGGCGGGACCGCACGAACTGCACCGGGAAGCTGTCCGGCGACACGCCCGTCGCCCACACGTCCGCCGCGGCCAGCTCCACCCCGTCCATCCCCGGCAGCACCGGCGCCGCCGCCGACACCGTGGTGCCCGGCAACCGGTCCGGCCGGTCCGCCGCCGCGGCGGCCGCGTTCCACAGCGCCTCCCGGCGGGACAGGCCGAAGCAGCCGAACGCGCCCGCCGTCGCCAGCGCCTCCATCTGCGGCGCCGACAGGCCCACCCGCCGCACCACGTCCGGCAGGTCCGCGAACGGGCCGTGCTCGGCCCGCTCCGCCACCAGCCGCTCCGCGACGGCCTCGCCGACGGTGCGCACCGACGCCACGCCCAGCCGCACCGCCTGCCCGCCGTCCGAACGCTCGTCCGGCTCCAGGTCGGCGCGCACCCGGCTCGCGTTCACGTCCGGGCCCAGCACCCGCAGGCCGTGCCTGCGCGCGTCCGCGGCCAGCGACTGCGGCGAGTAGAACCCCATCGGCTGCGCCTTCAGCAGCGCCGCGCAGAACGCCGCCGGGTAGTAGCGCTTGAACCAGGCGCTGGCGAACACCAGCAGCGCGAAGCTCAACGCGTGGCTCTCCGGGAACCCGTAGTTCGAGAACGCCAGCAGCCGCGCGTACACCCGCTCCGCCAGCTCGTCGCCGATGCCGTTCGCCGCCATGCCCGCGAACAACCGGTCCCGCAGCCGCCGCATCCGCGTTCCCGAGCGCTTCGCGCCCATCGCCCGGCGCAGCTCGTCGGCCTCCGCGGGCGCCCCCCCCCCCACGTCCACCGCCAGCTGCATCAGCTGCTCCTGGAACAGCGGGACGCCCAGCGTCTTCGCCAGCGCCCCCGCCATCAGCGGGTGCTCGTAGTCCCACTCCTCCAGCCCGTTGCGGCGGCGGATGTACGGGTGCACCGAACCGCCCTGGATGGGGCCGGGGCGGATCAGCGCCACCTCCACCACCAGGTCGTAGAACTCGCGCGGCTTCAACCGCGGCAGCGTCGCCAGCTGCGCGCGACTCTCCACCTGGAACACGCCGATCGCGTCGGCGCGGCGCAGCATCTCGTACACCGCGTCGTCGGCCAGGTCCAGCTCGCCGAGGTCCACCCGGCGGCCGTGGTGCTCGGCGACCAGGTCGATCGCGTAGTGCAGCGCCGAGAGCATGCCCAGCCCCAGCAGGTCGAACTTCACCAGCCCCGCGGCGGCGCAGTCGTCCTTGTCCCACTGCAGCACCGTGCGGCCCGGCATCCGCGCCCACTCCACCGGGCACACCTCGCTCACCGGCCGGTCGCACAGCACCATGCCGCCGGAGTGGATGCCCAGGTGGCGGGGGAAACCGATCAGCTGGTCCGCCAGCTCCCGCACCTGCGCCGGGATCTCCTCGTCCGCGGGCAGCTCGTGCCAGGACTCCACCCGCTTGCTCCACGCGTCCTGCTGGCCCGGCGAGTGGCCGAGCGCCCGCGCCACGTCCCGCACCGCCGACTTCGGGCGGTACGAGATCACGTTCGCCACCTGGGCGGCGTGCGTGCGGCCGTGCAGGCCGTACACGTACTGGATGACCTCCTCGCGGCGGTCCGACTCGATGTCCAGGTCGATGTCCGGCGGGCCGTCCCGCTCCGGGGCGAGGAACCGCTCGAACAGCAGCTCGTAGCGCACCGGGTCCGCGTTCGTGATCCGCAGCGCGAAGCACACCGCCGAGTTCGCCGCCGAACCCCGGCCCTGGCACAGGATGTCCTGCTCCTGGCAGAACCGGACGATGTCGTGCACCACCAGGAAGTAGCCGGGGAAGCCCAGCCGTTCGACCACCGCCAGCTCGTGCTCCAGCTGCCGGTACGCGGCCGGGTTCCGCTCCGGCGGGCCGTAGCGGTCCAGCGCGCCCCGCATCGTCAGCTCCCGCAGGTGCTGGGCCTCCGTGCGGCCCGGCGGCACGTCGAACGGCGGCAGCCGCGGCGCCACCAGCCGCAGGTCGAACGCGCACTCCCGGCCCAGCTCGGCGGCCGCGGCCACCACCCCCGGGTAGCGGGCGAACCGGCGAGCCATCTCCGCGCCGGACCGCAGGTGCGCGCCCGCCGACGGCGGCAGCCAGCCGTCCAGCTCGTCCAGGCTGCCGCGCGCCCGGATCGCCGCCAGCACCGCGGCGAGCCGCTCCCGCTCCGGGGAGGGCAGGTGCGCCGCCGTGGACGCCACCGCCCGCAGCCCGCGGCTGCGCGCCAGCTCGAACAGGGCGTCGTTGCGCACCGAATCCTCCGGCAGCCCGTGGTCGGTGAGCTCCACGGCCACGTTCTCGGCGCCGAACAGCGCCACCAGCCGGTCCAGCTCCGCCGCGGCCGCGGGCGTCCCGCCCTCGGTCCACGCCGCGCGCACCGCGCCCTTGCGGCAGCCGGTCAGCACCAGCCAGTGCCCCGCGGCCTCCGCCGCCAGCTCCGCCAGGTCGTAGTGCGGGCGGCCCTTCTCCCCGCCGCGCAGCTGCGCCGTGGTGATCGCCCGGCACAACCGGCGGTAGCCCTCCGGGCCGCGGGCCAGCACCAGCAGGTGCCGGTCCGGCGGGTCCGGTTCGCCGGTGCGGGCGGAAGCCCGGCCGCCGCCGCTGCCCAGGCCCAGTTCAGCGCCGAAGAGGGTGCGCACGCCGTGCTCGGCGGCGGCCTCCGCGAAGCGCACCACCCCGTACATGCCGTCGTGATCGGTCAGCGCCACCGCTTCCAGGCCGAGACGGGCGGCTTCGGCGACCAGCTCCTCCGGGTGGCCGGCGCCGTCCAGGAAGCTGAAGTGCGAGTGCGCGTGCAGCTCCGCGTAGGGGACTTCGGCCGGCCCGGGTTCGCCGCCGGCCCCGTGGGGCGCGCGGGTCCGCTCGGGGTCGTCGTCGGCGGGATAGCGCTCGTCGCGCGGCGGGGGGCCGGCGCCGGACAGCGCCTTCTCCAGCTCCGACCAGCTCTGCGGCGGGTTGAACCAGCTCATCGGTACACCCCCTGCACCCACCAGGCGGCGTCCTCGTGCACCAGCAGCAAGGCCACTTCGCCCGGGTCGTCCTGGTCTTCCTGGTCGTGCCGGTCGTGCCGGTCGTCCTGGCCGCCGCCGGCCCGGGATTCGTCCGCTCCGGTGTCCGGGGCGAGGACCACCTGCAGCCGCACGATCAGCGGCGCCTCCCGCCTGCCGGGGCCCTGGTCCCACCAGCGTTCCCGCAGCGGCCACGGACCGGCCCAGCCGACGATCTCCCGGCCGCGACCGCGCACCAGCACCCGCCGGGGTGGCGCCGTCAGCTCCGCTCGCGCGGTGAGCCGCACCGGTTCTCCGGACTCGTCGAGCACCGTCGCGGGCCACGGTTCCTCGGGCAGCACCGACGGGGACGGCGCCGGAATCCGCCCCGGCCACGGGCGGTCCGGTTCCAGCCGCGGGTGGCGTTCCGCGCCCCACGGCACCAGCGTCACGCGGTCCCGCGCGTCCCGACCGCCGGAGGGCACGCCCACCAGCACCCGGTCCGGCCCGAGCAGCCCCTGCACGCGCACGAACGCGCGTCCCGCACGGGCGTCGGCGGCACCGGTCGCCGAGCGCACCAGGTCCAGTTGGAGCCCGCCCGCACCCACGACCTCCTCCGGGGACAGCGCCAGCACCGCCACCCCCGAGGTGGGGCGCGGTTCCCGCGACCGGGCGCTGAGCCAGCCGTCGAGCTGCCAGCGCACCCGGTCCACGGTGTCGGCCGGGGTCAGCGGTTCCGCGCACCGCCACACCCGGTGCAGTTCCTCGCCGTGCTCGGTCCGCGCGGCGATGCCCAGCCGCGTGCAGGCGACGCCGCGGTCCGCCAGCAACCGGTGCAGCCGCTCGGCCAGCGCCTTCGCCGCGAACGCCGCCGCGTCCACCCGATCGACCGGCGGGTCCAGCCGTTCGGTGACCGTGAGCTCCGGTTCCGGGCGGCGCCGGTCCGGCGGGCGTTCCTCCTCGCCGCGCGCGGAGCGCTGCGCCAGCAGCGCGTCGGAGCCGAAGCGGGTGGTGACGTCGCCGGGGGGCAGCGCGGCGAACTCGCCGAGCGTGCGGATCCCCAAGCGCCGCAGCAGGTCCACCAGTTCCGCGCGGTTCGCGGTGAGCCGCTGCGCGGGCTGGTCGATCTCGCCGATGCCGAGCGGAGCGAGGAACTCCCGGCTCCCGCCCGGTGGCACCAGCACGCCGCGCCGGGCCGCGAGGACCCCGGCGAACAGGCCGTCGGCCGCGCCCACCTGGCATTCCACCCCGGCCCGCGCGGCGACCTGGTCGACGAGCCGTTCCGCGGCGGTCTCCTCCGCCCCGAAGTAGCGGGCGGGGCCGCGCGCGGGCACCGCCACCAGCCCCGGACGCACGACCTCCACGCCCGGGGTCAACTGCTCGACCGCGGCCACCACCGGTTCGAACAGCCGCGCGTCCCGCGCCGGGTCGTGTTCGGACACCACGAGTTCCGGGCACCGGCCCTGCGCTTCCCGGCGCCGCATCCCGCGCCGGACCCCGTCGTCCCGGGCGGTCGCCGAGCAGGCCAGCACCCGGTTCGCGGTGAACACGGCCGCGGGTGCCAGCGGGTCGAGGTCGTCGGCGCGGGAGGCCGCCACCACCGGCCAGTCCGGGCACCACACCAGGAACCGCCGCACCGCGGAGTCGTGCCCCGCGGCCGGAGCCCCGGCCGACCGGGGTGGGGTGGGGCGGGTGACGTCAGCCGGCACGATCGCCGCTCCGCACCGGGCGCAGCGCGCGCCGCGTCGCCGACCCGCTGGACCGCGCTGCTCCGCTGGACCTCACCGCCCCGCTGGCGCAGGCGCCTCCTGGGCCGGTGCCGTGGGGCCCGGCACCACTGGCCCCGACATCGTTGGACCTCGCCCCACCAGCGGAATCCGGCACCCCGTCGGAGCCCGCGTTCCGCCCGGAACCGGCTCCTCCGCCCGAACCCGTGGCGGCCGTGGACCTCGCAGCGGGTTCCCACGGCGATGGTCCCGGCCGAGCCGCAGGTTCCCACGGCGCCACCGGTTCCAGCGGCGTCGCCGGTTCCAGCGGCGTCGCCGGTTCCGGCCGCGCCGCAGGTCCCGGCCGAGCGGCGGTTTCCAGCGAAGCCACGGTTTCCAGCGGTGCCACGGGCCCCAACGGTGCGGCGGGTTCCCACGGCGCGGGGGACTCCAGCGGTGCCGCTGGCCCGCCGCGTCCCGGCAGCAGCATCCGGCACGAGCGCGGCCGGGAGGCCGCCCCGCGTCCGCCCGCGCGCACGGTGACCTCGCGTTCCCGCAGGTGCCCGTGGCCCTGCCCCACACCGCGCCACCGCGCCTGCCCGCACCGCAACCGCACTTCGGCACCCGGCCAGGCACCGAACGGCAGCAGCACCGCACCGCGGTGCCGGGCCCGGGTGGACAACCGGCGGGCGTCGGCCTCGGTCACCAGTCCCGGGCGGCCGACCACCACCAGATCCACCCCGTCCAGCAGGGCCGCGATCACGGCGACCGGGTCGTCCCCCGGGTTCGGCACCAAGGCCAGCCGGGACAACTCCACGCCTGCCTCGGCCGCCGCGGTCAAGCCGATCCCCGGGAGCCCGACGACCGCTGCCCAAGATCCTTCCGCCGTCGCCTCGGACAGCAGGGCGAACAGCAGGGAGGTCGATTCGTGCACCGCCACCGTGCTGCCACGGCGCAGGCCTGGCCATGGCAGCACGGCGGCGAATTCCGCCCGCGCGGGCAGCACCCGTCCCGCAACGGGATCGCCACCCGCCTCGGCGACCGAGGTGGCCACGGACACCCCGTGAGCCGTGGTCACCCCGTCCAACGCCACCAAGGACGTGCTCGCGGACATCCGCTGTCTCCCCACCTCGTTCGCAGGGATGCCCGACCCCGTCTCGGGCACCCACGTCCGCTGTGGGGAGACAGCGGTGAGGACGTGCCGTCTGCACCCGAACGGCACCACCTCGTGGAACGACCGCCCCCCGACGGCGACCGCTCCGGAGTTTCTTTCCGGTAGTTCAGTACTTCCGGCGGTCCCCGTTCCACTGCGGACCGCCGCCGTTGCCGTTGCGTCCCTTCCTCGACATCACCGTCCCGATCACCCTCGTTCCGCGCGCCCCCGCGACGCCCGGAGTCCCCGGTCACCGGCAGGCCCGGGCCCCCCGCCCCTGGACCGCACCGCAGGTCGTTCCCGACCCGACCGAGATCGAACCCTTGTTCGACTGGCTCAAGTAAACCCTGGCCAGGAGCCCACCGTCAAGGCGTTCACACCAAAGAGCGAACACAAGTTCGATAACCGCAGGTAGGCGCGTCCCGTCCCGAGAAGCCCGCCGGACACCCACATCCTGCCCCCGCCCACCGACAACCCGGCGCACGAGAAGAGGGGCGGCGCGGACCCGAAGGCCCGCACCGCCCCTCCCCGGAGCACCACCCCGGCCGACCGGACCGGGCGCAGCAGATCAGTGGGCGAAGTGCCTGGTGCCCGTCAGGTACAGCGGGATCCCCGCCGCCCGGCACACCTCGACCGTCTCCTCGTCCCGCACCGAGCCGCCCGGCTGCACGATCGCCCGCACCCCGGCGTCGACGAGCACCTGCGGCCCGTCGCCGAACGGGAAGAACGCGTCGGAGGCGACCACCGAACCGGAGACCCGCTCCCCGGCCCGCGCCACCGCGAGCCGCGCCGAGTCCACCCGGTTGACCTGGCCCATGCCGACGCCGACCGTGGCGCCGTCGTCGGCCAGCAGGATCGCGTTCGACTTCACCGCGCGGCAGGCGCGCCAGGCGAACCGCAGGTCCGCGAGCGTGGCCTCGTCCGCCGGGTCCCCCACGGCGAGCGTCCAGTTCGCCGGGTCGTCCCCGTCGGCGTCGATCGCGTCGGACTGCTGCACGAGCGTCCCGCCGGAGATGGCCCGCATCTCGACCCGGCCGGAACGCGGCGGCTGCGCGGTGAGCACCCGGACGTTCTTCTTCCGGGCCAGCACCTCGACCGCGCCGTCGGCGTAACCGGGGGCCACCACGACCTCGGTGAACACCTCCGCGATCTGCTCGGCCATCGGCACGGTGACCTCGCGGTTCGCCGCGATGACGCCGCCGAAGGCGCTCACCGGGTCGCACTCGTGGGCCTTGCGGTGCGCGTCGGCGATGCCCTCGGCGACGGCGATGCCGCAGGGGTTGGCGTGCTTGATGATCGCCACGCAGGGCCGGTCGTGGTCGTGGGCGGCGCGCCACGCGGCGTCGGCGTCCACGTAGTTGTTGTACGACATCTCCTTGCCGTGCAGCTGCGCGGCGGCGGCGAGCCCGGTGGCCTCCCCGCCGGAGACGTACAGCGCGGCGGCCTGGTGCGGGTTCTCGCCGTAGCGCAGCGCGGAGCGCCGCTCCCAGGTCTCGCCGAGCCAGCCGGGGAACGCGGCGTCGTCCCCGGTGGGCACCCGGCTCATCCAGCCCGCGACGGCCACGTCGTAGGACGCGGTGTGCCGGAACGCCTCCGCGGCCAGCTCGACGCGCTCGGGCAGCGTGAAGCCACCGGCGCGCACCTGCTCCAGCAGCCACTCGTACTTGCCGGGGTCGACGACGACGGCCACGTTGGCGTGGTTCTTCGCCGAGGCGCGCACCATGGCGGGGCCGCCGATGTCGATCTGCTCGATGACCTCGTCGGGCGCCGCGCCGGAGGCGACGGTGCGCACGAACGGGTACAGGTTGACCACCAGCAGGTCGAACGGCGGGATGTCCAGTTCGGCGAGCTGGTCGGCGTGCTCCGGTCGGCGCAGGTCCGCGAGCAGGCCCGCGTGCACCCGCGGGTGCAGCGTCTTGACCCGGCCGTCGAGGGCCTCCGGGAACCCGGTGAGCTCCTCGACCGGGGTGACCGGCACGCCGGCGTCGGCGAGGGCGCGCGCCGTGCCACCGGTCGAGACGATCTCGACGCCTGCCGCGTGCAGCCCGGTGGCCAGGTCCAGCAGGCCGGACTTGTCGGACACGCCGATCAGCGCCCGGCGCACCGGCCGCCGTTCCTGCGAGTTCTCGGTCACGGGATTTCCACCTTCCGTCCCTGCACGGTCCAGCCGTGCCGCGCGAGCTGTTCCACGGTCTCCACGAGCAGCGACCGCTCGACCGCCTTGATGCGTTCGTGCAGGCTCGCCTCGTCGTCGTCGGGCAGCACCGGCACCGCCTCCTGCGCCAGGATCGGCCCGGTGTCCACCCCGGCGTCGACCACGAACAGCGTGCAGCCGGTGACCCGCACCCCGTGCGCGAGGGCGTCGCGCACCCCGTGCATGCCGGGGAACGCGGGCAGCAGTGCCGGGTGGCTGTTCAAGTAGCGGCCGCCGTAGCGGGCGAGGAAGCGCTCCCCGGCGAGCTTCATGAAACCGGCGGACACCACGAGGTCCGGTTCGTGCTCGGCGCACGCCTCGGTCAGCGCCTCGTCCCAGTCCTGCCGGGTCGCGTGGTCGGCGACGCGGCGCACGAAGGTCGGGATGCCGGCGCGCTCGGCGCGCGCGAGACCTTCGATGCCGGGCCGGTCGGCGCCGACCGCCACGACGCGCACCGGGTAGCCGGGGCGCGCGGTGGCGTCGAGGAGGGCTTGCAGCAGGGTTCCGGAACCGGAGACCAGCACGACCACGCGGGCCGGATCGCCGGGGCGGAACCGCGTCTGCGGTCGCGCGGACGGGTCCGGTTCGGGAGTGCCGGGGGCAGGGTCCGGTCGTGCTGCGGAGGCCGCGTTCGATGCGGGGGTGCTCAGCTCTGACTCCTGACAGTGCCTGGTCACGATCTCACCGAGCAGCGTAGGCGGCGGCCCGGTGCGGGACTCGGCCAGGTCCCGGGCGAGTGGCCCAGCCCTCACCGCACCGGTCAGCGGGAGGCCGGGCCGTCCGCGTCGTCGTCGGCGGTCCGGGACGCATCGTCGCGAGGGCGGGGTTCGGGGACGTCGGCGTCGCCGTGGATGTCGCCGGACCAGGACCGGGCCTGGTCGGGTTCCTCGGCCTCCTGCGCGCGGCGCACGAGGTCGGCCCACTCCGCCTCGTCGAACTCGAACCCGGGGTCTGCGGCGGCCGGGCCGCCGGAGCCGGACTCGTCGGCCGGTTCGCCGGCTTCCTCGTCGAGCTCGTCCGGATCGTCCGGCTCGTCGGCGCCGTCCCATTCGTCGACGCCGTCCCACTCGTCGACCTCCTCGGCCGCGCCGTCCGGATCCTCGTCGTCGAGGTCCACGTCGTCCCCGCCGTCGAGGCCGATGCCGTCCGCACCGCCGAGCTCGGCCCGCTCCTCGTCGTCGGGGTCGGCGGCGCCGTCGAGCTCCGCCGCGAACTCGTCCACCGGCCGCCAGGGCACGGGGAACAGCCACACCGCGGGCAGCGCGGGCACCAGCACCCAGCCGAACGTGACGAGGGCGAGCGCCGGGGAATGCAGCGAGATCGGGTCGAAGGGCCCGCCGCCCGCGCTCCCCCCGGCCAGGGCCGCGACCACCAGCACGCCGAACGACGCGACCGCCGCGGCCACCGCGACCGCCGCCGGGCGCCGCGCCTGGTCCAGCTCCCGGCCGCAGCGCAGACCGACGACCGCGCCCGCGGCCACCGGCAGCACCAGCACCACCGGCCACCACCAGGCTGCGGCGCCGGTCGGCAGCGCCGCCAGCAGCGGCACGTCCGGGACCGCTCCCGGCGCGGTCTCGTAGAACCGCGCGGTCAACCCGCCGACGCTGATCCCCGGACCGGCCGCGAAGGACCACCCGGCGAGCGCCGCGTTCGGCAGGTACAGCAGCGACAGCAGCAGCAGGCCGAACGCGTCACCGGCCGTGCCCGCGCGGCCCAGCACCTCCCCGGCGCGCGCCGCGGACAGGCACAGCGCCACGACCGCCACCAGCGCACCGGCGACGAGCACGCACGCCGACACCAGCAGCGCGCCGCGCAGCCCCGCGCTGATCGTCGGCCCGGCGAGCCGCCGCACCGCGGCCGGGAGCTCCCCGGCGCGGCAGGCCCCGGCCGCCGAACCCGCGGCCGCGACCAGCCCGCAGCGCAGGAAAGCGCCCGGCACCGAGGCGTCGACGGCACCGCTGAGCAGCGCGGCCAGCACGGCGCCGAGCACCGCGTGCCCGGCCGCCACCGCGCCGATCACCCGGACGGCGTCGCGCGCGGTGTCGAAGCCGGTGCGGCGCAGGAAGGCCGCCGTGATCGCGGCGATCAGCAGCCCGAGCGCGGCGGTGGGCAGGAACGGCAGCACCGACAGCGGGGCCCCGAGCACCACCAGGGGCACCTGGTGCGCCACCAGCCAGCCCGGCACGGCCGCGGCCAGCAGGGTGCCGGCGCCGATCTCCGGGCCGCTCGCGGTGCCGGTGGCGAGCGCGAGCAACGTCGCGGACAGCAGGTAGCCGGCGAGCACCGTGGCCGCCGCGACCGCGCCGAGGCGGAGCGCGCCGATCGGTTCGCGGTGCTCGGCGTCGTCTTCGGGCACCAGGTCCGGATCGGACGGCGATTCGATCAGCGGCATGCGGCCGAATCTCGCACCGGCCCCGGCGCTTTCACCCCGTGACGCGCCGCAGCGTCCGCCCATCGAGCGACGACGATCACGCAGAGTTCGTCTCTGTCGGTGTCTCCGGGCTCGTTCTGCGAGGTGGGGCGGGTGGCCGGGCTGCGTGGTCGCCGCTCACGGCTTCACCGCTGGAGAGAAGGCGGAGAACGCGCGAAGGGGGCCCCCCCCGGGGGGGGGGGGCGCCCCCCCCGGGGGGGGGGGGGGGGTTGTTGGCGGGGGGAGGGCGCATGCCGGGGGGGTACCGGGCGGCGGGGGGGGGGGGGGGGGGGGGGCGGGGGCGCCGCTCCCGGCGCCCCCGGGGCACCGAGGGCGTACACCGGGCGCGGGGCCCCCCCGGGGGGGGGGGGCGCCCCCCTCCGAGGGTGCGTCGGGTCAGTTCTGGCCGGGGTACGGCATCTGCCGGGTGCCTTCCGGGCCGTCGGTGACCTGGGGCTGCGGCGCGGAGGCCGGGCCGGGGTCACCCGCGGGCGAGCCGCCCGCGGGGCTGTCCGGGCCCTGCTGGGCGTAGCCGCCGGAACCGGTGGGGCCGCCGTAGCCGCCGCCGGGTCCCTGCCCGTAACCACCGGGCGCGCCCTGCCCGTAAGCGGGGCCGGGCTGGCCGGGAGCCCCACCCGGGCCCTGGCCGGGGCCGGGGTACCCCCCGGGCTGACCTTGCTGGGCTTGGCCGGGCTGGGGCTGGCCGGGCTGGGGTTGGCCGGGTTGGGGCTGCTGCGGCTGACCGGGCCCGCCCTGCGGCCCGCCGAAACCGGGCTGACCCGGCGGCGGTCCCCACGGCTGCTGCGGCTGGCCACCGGGACCCTGCGGCCCGGGGCCGCCCTGCACACCTGGTCCCTGGGCACCGGGCCCCTGGACACCGGGACCGCCGGGTCCCGGCTGGCCGAGCGGCGGGAACGGGCCGGTACCGGGGCCCTGCTGACGACCGCGGGGGTCGGGGGTCCTGGCGCCACCGCTGGGCAGCGCGACGACCTCCGCTTCGGCGAGCAGCAGCACGACGACCACGGCGGCCTGCACGAGGGCCAGCACGAGCTGGACGATCGCGATGCCCCCGGCGAGTCCGGCGATCACGGCCAGCAGCACCGCGAGCGCGCCGTAGACGGCGAGCGGGGCGGCGGCGGGCAGCACGTTGGGGGCCTTCGGCAGCAGCCGCAGCCCCATCAGCACCGCGGTCCCGACGATGGCGAGCCCGGCCGTGCCCGCCATCAGCCCGGCCGCGGCCTGGTCGAAGAACCCGAGCACGAAGGCGATGAGCCCGGCGCCCGCGGCCACGAGCGGCAGGATGGACTTGAGGTCGGTGCCACCCGCGTTGCCGGGCTGCGGCGGCTCCGCACGAGGAGGCCCTGCGTGCGGAGGTGCCTGCTGGTGGGGCGGCGGTGCACCGTAGGGCGTGGACATGGTTGAGAGGACTCCTCCTCGCCGAGGGCCGGGCGAACACCAGTGTCTCCCGGAAGAGTGACACTCGAAACGGTATCGGACTGTGATTCGGCCACCGAACGGGTACGGATCATCCGTTTCCGACCCGCCCGATCCCGTACGCCCCGGTCGTGGAAGGGGTGGAGCTCAGCCCTTGACGATCTCGCGCATCAGGTTCGCGGTCTCGCTGGGGGTCTTGCCGACCTTGACGCCGGCGGCCTCCAGGGCCTCCTTCTTCGCGGCCGCGGTGCCCGAGGAACCGGACACGATGGCGCCCGCGTGGCCCATGGTCTTGCCCTCCGGCGCGGTGAAGCCCGCGACGTAGCCGACCACCGGCTTCGTGATGTTCGCCTTGATGTAGTCGGCGGCCCGCTCCTCGGCGTCGCCACCGATCTCGCCGATCATCACGATCGCCTCGGTCTCCGGGTCGTCCTGGAACGCCTGGAGCGCGTCGATGTGCGTGGTGCCGATGATCGGGTCACCGCCGATGCCGACCGCGGTGGAGAAACCGATGTCGCGCAGCTCGTACATCATCTGGTACGTCAGCGTGCCCGACTTCGACACCAGGCCGATCTTGCCGGGGCCGGTGATGTCCGCCGGGATGATGCCCGCGTTGGACTTGCCGGGCGAGATCACGCCGGGGCAGTTCGGCCCGACGATGCGGGTCTTGTTCCCGGTGGCGTTCGCGTGCGCCCAGAAGTAGGCGGAGTCGTGCACCGGGATGCCCTCGGTGATCACCACGGCGAGCGGGATCTCGGCGTCGATGGCCTCGACGACCGCGTCCTTGGCGAACTTCGGCGGCACGAACAGCACCGACACGTCGGCGCCGGTCTCCTTGATCGCCTCGGCGACCGAGCCGTAGACCGTGAGCTCCTTGCCCTCGATCTCGACGGTCTGCCCGGCCTTGCGGGCGTTCACGCCACCGACGATGTTGGTGCCGGACTTCAGCATCCGCGCGGTGTGCTTGGTGCCCTCGGAGCCGGTGATGCCCTGGACGATGACCTTGCTGTTCTCGTTGAGGAAGATGGCCATGGGTCACGCCCCCGCAGCAGCAAGTTCGGCGGCCTTGTCGGCCGCGCCGTCCATCGTGTCGACCAAGGTGACCAGCGGGTGGTTCGCCTCGGCCAGGATGCGCCGGCCTTCCTCGACGTTGTTGCCGTCGAGCCGGACGACCAGCGGCTTGGTCGCGTCGTCACCCAGGATCTTCAGCGCCTGCACGATGCCGTTGGCCACGGCGTCGCAGGCGGTGATCCCGCCGAAGACGTTGACGAACACCGACTTCACGTCGTTGTCGCCGAGGATGACGTCCAGCCCGGCCGCCATGACCTCCGCGGACGCGCCGCCGCCGATGTCCAGGAAGTTGGCCGGCTTCACGTTCGAGTGCGCCTCGCCCGCGTAGGCCACCACGTCCAGCGTGGACATGACCAGGCCCGCGCCGTTGCCGATGATGCCGACCTCGCCGTCGAGCTTGACGTAGTTGAGGCCCTTGGCCTTGGCCTTCGCCTCCAGCGGATCCTCCGCCTCGGCGTCGACCAGCTCGGCCTGCTTCGGCTGCCGGAACGCGGCGTTCTCGTCCAGCGTGACCTTGCCGTCCAGCGCGATGATCTTGCCCTGCGGGTCCTTGACCAGCGGGTTGATCTCGACCAGCGTGGCGTCCTCCGAAACGAAGGTCTCCCACAGCTTGACGATCACGTCGACGACCTGGTCGGCGACCTCGGCCGGGAACTTCGCGGCCTCGACGATCTCGCGCGCCTTGGCGGCGTCCACGCCCTGGATCGGGTCGATCGCGATGCGCGCCAGCGCCTCGGGCTTGGTCGCGGCGACTTCCTCGATCTCCATCCCACCCTCGACCGAGGCCATCGCCAGGAAGTTCCGGTTGGCGCGGTCGAGCAGGAAGGAGAAGTAGTACTCGTCGGCGATGTCGGAGGCGGTCGTGATCAGCACACGACGCGTCACGTGGCCCTTGATGTCCAAGCCGAGGATCGCCTCGGCCTTGGTCTGGGCCTCGTCCGGCGTCTCGGCCAGCTTGACGCCGCCGGCCTTGCCGCGGCCCCCGGTCTTCACCTGGGCCTTGACCACCACGGGCCCGCCGAGTTCGTCGGCGGCTGCCTTGGCCTCTTCGGGATTGGTGGCCACGGAACCGGGCAGCGTCGGCACTCCGTGGGAAGCGAAGAGTTCCTTCGCCTGGTACTCGTACAGGTCCACTCGACTCTCCTGCGACGTCGGTGTCGGACTGGGCGACCATAGCGACCTGCGAGGACGGCCGGTGCGCCGCACCCGGTGAACTGGCTCACCCCGCTCGCCCGATCGCCGCAGGTGGATGCATCCGGACCGGGGATTTCGCAGTGGGAAAACCGCTGGACGGCGCCGCGGAGTGACGAACGGAACACCGCCTCGGCGACCGTCAAGGGGCTCCGGCGCGGAATTTCGCCCCTTTTTGCGCTCCGCCGGATTTCGCGGCTCCGCGGCGCACCGCGCTCGCGGCGGGCGGCAGCGCCGCCCGGCGGGTCCAGCGCACAGCGGCACGACCGCCCGGTGGCAGGCACGGCCCTGGCGGGTTCAGCGCGCGGCGGCAGGCGCCGCCCCGGCGGGAGTTCGGCACTCGGCGCAGGTGCCGCCCAGCCGGGTTCGGCACTCGGCGGCGGGCACCACTCGGGCGGATCCTCAGCGTTCGGCGGAGCGGCCCGCGAGCAGCGCGGTGATCAGCAGCACGACCGCCGCGGCCACCGCGCACCAGAGCCCCGGCCCCGGCGTGGCGTCCGCGGCGCGCCCCGCGGTGAGCGGGAACTCCAGCGCCCGCACCACCATCACCAGCGCCGCGCCGACGAGCAGCGCCGCCGCCCGCGCGGGCCTGCTGCGGACGGCGAGCACCGTCGCGACCAGCACCGCGACTCCGGCGCCGATCAGCCCCCAGGAAGCGGTCCCGAACCGGGTGAACACGCCCGGCGCGGTGTAGTCGGGAGCGGACAGCACCGGCAGCAGCACCGCGGCCAGCCCCAGCAGCGCGGCGAGCGCCGCGGGCACCGCGACCACCGGCCGCCAGCTCCGCTCGGCGAGGTCCACGTCCGCGCCGCGCTCCGGCTGCCAGTCCGGTTCGGCCAGGTCCACCTCTTCGCGTTCCACCCCGCCGGCCAGCGCCGCGGTGATCGCGGCGAGCAGCGCGAACACCATGGCCGCGCCGGACGCCCACGCGCCCGGCGCCGCGTCGGCGCCCGCGACCTGGGTGGAGGTGAGCACGCTGTCCAGCGCGGCGGCCCCGGCCAGCGGCAGCGCCGCCCAGGCCGCGGTCAGCGCGGGGCGCACCGCGGCGGCGATCGACGGCACCAGCAGGGCCGCGCCGAGCAGCACCAGCAGCACGCCGCCGGGCCACAGCAGCCGCGCCGGGTACACCGAGGGGTCGTCGATCCAGCTGGGCATCCGCAGGTGCGGGGTGAGCGCGCCGACGACGGCCAGCGCACCGGCGAGCAGCGCGAGCGCACCGGCGGCGCGCAGCAACCTGGTCAGCGCGGGCAGCCGCACCTCCCCGGAGTTCCGGGCGGGGTCGCGCCCGCCTTCGACGGCGAGGCCGACCAGCACGAGCGCGGCGGCCAGCACGAGCGCCGGTCCCCAGCCGAAGTGCAGCCGGGGCAGCAGCGCCACCGCGACCAGCGGCGGCACCGCGACGGCGGCGAGCCCGGCGGCGAGGCCGAGCAGCCCGCCGCGCACCAGGTCGCGGTCGGCGGACCCGGCCATGAACCCGGCGGCCGCGGGCACGGCGATCGCCAGCAGCAGGCTGCCGATCGCGACCGCGACCGGCGCCTCCACGGCGGGCTTGGCCAGCAGGTACGGGTCGTCGGAGGTGAACGGCCCCATCAGCAGCCCGACCGCGGCGATCGCGGTCGCGCACAGCACCAGCGCGAGCAGTCCCTGCCTGCGCGCGCCCGCGCGACCGCGCCCGGAGCCGCCGTCGGCGGCGGCCTCGGCGACAGAGCTGCCCGCGAAGGCGTCCTCCCCGAAGGAGCCGAAGGCGTCGGAGGCCCCGTCGGCGTGGTCGAACAGCCCGCGTCCGGCGATCAGTGCGAGCACGCCGGCGGCGAGGGCCAGCAGGTGTCCGGCCAGCAGCACCCAGGTGCCGGGCGCGGCGCCGAGCGGGTCGAGGGTGTCGGGCAGCAGCAGTTCGGGGCGCGCGGCGAGGCCCGCGTCGACGAGGAGCTGCGCGTCCTGCACCAGGCGTCCGGGCGCGAGCACCGCGGGCCCGAGCAGCACGGCGGCGGCCAGCGCGGGCCGGCTGCCGCGGAACACCGCGGCGAGCACCGCCGGGACCAGCGCGGGGACCAGCAGCCAGGGCCAGGAGGTGAACGCGGCCGGCATGTCCGGCGCGACCAGTCCGAGCAGCGGGGCGAACGCGGTGAGCAGCGCGCCGAGCGCGGACAGCGCGATCGCCGCGGTGAGGCCGGTCGGCGGACCGGCGGGGTCGGGCGCCGTCGGGCGGCTCATCTGCGTCTCCGGGGATTCGAACGGGAGATCGGGCCGGGCACTCACCGCGCCGACGCTAGCAACTGATCGCCCCGGGTCCCGCCGGGGATCCGCGGCGGCTACGCACGGTGTCGGCGTTTCGGGCCCGGGCGGCGGTTGCGCCGGGTCGGCGGTCGCGCCGGGGCCGGTTCCGGCGGTCCGGGAATAGTGGGATCACTGGGCGGGTTGTCCGGCTTGAGGCCTCGTACGGGTCATCGAGGTTGAGAGCGTTGCGCTGTTTTTTCTGTGACTTGCGTCACTCTTGGGCGTGTCGCATCACCGCCCGAAGCGGAACCACCCCGTTCCCCTAGCCCGAACGGGACCGACTTCCTCGATCACGAACCGCCAGGCAGTGCCACTCGGTAACACCGCACGCCGCGCCGCCCCGCCGCGCGCGGCCACTCCCGGCCGCCCAGCAGTGAACACGCTCCGTGAGCAAACGACCACTGATCGGGATTTGCCCCTAGGGGATCAGCCTGGTTACTGTCCCCCGGTCCGTTGTCACGGTCCGATCACGACCGCCGGTTACCCCGACCGGCGCCCCGGAACCCCGTCCGGGAGCCAGTGACCGGACTCCCCGAGACGGAAGGGCAGGCCTTGTCTCGACACCGCTCCCCCGGCGGCGCCCCGATCGCCGAGGAGTCGTCCCCGCACGATCTTCCGCAGCAGCGCCAGCGGCGGATCTCCACCCCGCCTTCGGTCATCCGCGGCCGACTCGTCGTCGCAGCCGTCGCCGCAGGCGCGTTCGCCGCCGCAGGTCAGTCGATGGCCAGCGGCGAACCGGCCCCCGACCAGGACGGCATCACCCCCCTCGCCTCCGGTCAGGACGCGGCCGCTTCCTTCAGCTCCGCCACCGACGACTCCTCCCGCGGCATGGGCGGTTCCGCCCCGGCCCCGGAGATGCTGCCGGTCGCCAAGGTCAGCAGCGCCGACTCCGAAGTCGAGAAGCTGGCCAAGAGCGAGCGCATCTCCGAGCAGCGCGCGGAGGAGGAAGCCGCCCGCATCGCCGCCGAGGAGGAGGCCAAGCGACCGAAGATCGTCGCTCCGGCCGAGGGCACCTTCACCTCCGGCTTCGGCGGCCGCTGGGGCACCACGCACTACGGCATCGACATCGCCAACAGCAAGGGCACCCCGATCGTCTCCGCCGCCGACGGCGTGGTCATCGACGCGGGCCCGGCGAGCGGTTTCGGCCTGTGGGTGCGCGTGCAGCACGAGGACGGCACGATCACCGTCTACGGCCACGTCAACACCATCACCGCCAGCGAGGGCGAGAAGGTGAAGGCGGGCGACCAGATCGCCACCATGGGCAACCGCGGCTTCTCCACCGGCACCCACCTGCACTTCGAGGTGTGGAACGCCAGCGGCAAGAAGATCAACCCGCTGCCGTGGCTGAGCGCCCGCGGCGTGGACGTCACCTGATCCACCCGGTTCCGCGAGCGGACGACCCGCCAGGCCGGTGACGGTCCGGCGCGCCGTCCGCTCCGGCCGTTCGGCGCCCGGTCACCGCTGCGCGCGCCACCGCCGCACCAGCGCGGGCAGCTCCGCGCGGAGGAAGGCGAAGAAGCGGCACGTCTCGTCCAGGCGCCGACCGGCCTCGGTGTCCGCGCCGACCGCGTCGACACCGGCGGCGAGCGTGCGCGATCGGCAGCTCGGCGAACCCCTGGCCGCCATCCGCGGCGTCCCGGCGGGGTCCAGCGCGAAGCGCTCCACGAACCTGTCCGCCGGGTCCGGTCGCCCTCGTCCACGTCCCCGATTCATACGCTTCCTTTATTCACGATGTTGTGAAACGCGCGTAGCTTGAGCTCCGCAGGTACCTCTCACCTGGGAGAACGGCGATGAACCGCGAGAAGGCCGACTTCACCGGTGCGCGTGCCACCATGCTCGCCACCCTCTACGGACGCGCGCTGCACAGCCGCACCGCGAACCCGGTGCTGCACGACCCCTACGCCGAGGAGGCCGTGCGCCGCATCGACCACGACTTCGACGCCACCGGGCTGCGCGGGAACGACGCGCTGTCGGTGGCGCTGCGCGGGCGGCTGTTCGACGACCTCACCGCGGTGCGGCTCGCCGCGAACCCGGACGTGACCGTGCTGCACCTCGGTTGCGGGTTGGACAGCCGCGGGCAGCGGCTCGACCCGCCGCCGAGCACCGAGTGGTACGACGTCGACTTCCCCGAGGTCATCGACCTGCGGGAGCGGATCTACCCAGCGCGGGCGCACCACCACGTCCTCGGCACCTCGGTCACCGCGCCCGACCTGCTGCGCGACGTCCCGGGCGACCGGCCGGCGCTGGTCGTCGCCGAAGGGTTGCTGATGTACCTCACCGAGGCGGACGGGACCGCGCTGCTGCGCCGCATCACCGAGCACTTCCCCAGCGGGCACCTGATCTGCGACGTGCAGAGCCCGCTGGCGACGCGGTGGGCGCACCGGCTCAACGGCGCGGTGCGCGCGGCGGGAGCCCGGCTCACCTGGGGCGTGCGCGGCGGCGCCGAGCTGGAGCGGGCCGTGCCCGGACTGGTCCTCGACGAGGAGCGCACCTTCTTCGACATCCCCGGCCTGGAACGCCTCGGCCCGGCGTACCGGGCCCTGGTCCGCGGCATGGGCAAGGTCCCCGCGTTCCGCAGGATGGCCCTCGTCCTCAGCATGCACTTCGGCTGAGGACCCGCGGGCCGGGTCAGAGCTTGGTGATCGGCACGCTGCCGATGAGCATGAGCCGGACCGTGCCCGCGCTGCCGAAGTCGATGGTCGCGGTGGCCCGCGGCCCCTCCCCCTCGGTCGCCAGCACCGTGCCGAGGCCGTACTTGTCGTGCGTGACCCGGTCCCCGGCGTCCAGCTTGATGGCGACGGTGTCCTTCCAGCCGGGCGCCCCGGTGCTGCGCAGGCCGCGCGAGGCCACCGAGGCCTGCGCCGAGTCCGAACCGCCCCGGTCGAACCCGCCGCGACCGCCCCAGGTGCTGCGCACCTGCGGTGCGGCCCGCTCCGGCTCGATCCGCCGCCACTGCATCAGCTCGTCCGGGATCTCGGTGAGGAACCGGGACGCGGGGTTCGCCATCGGCTGCCCCCACGCGGAGCGCATCAGCGCCCGCGACAGGTACAGCCGCTGCCGGGCGCGGGTGATGCCCACGTAGGCGAGCCTGCGCTCCTCGGCAAGCTCCGCCGGATCGCTCAGCGCCCGCATGTGCGGGAAGATCCCGTCCTCCCAGCCGGTGGAGAACACCACCGGGAACTCCAGGCCCTTCGCGGTGTGCAGCGTCATCAGGGTGACCACGCCGTCGCCGGACTCGGGCAGCGAGTCGGCGTCGGCGACCAGCGACACCCGTTCCAGGAACGCGGCGAGCGAGTCGTCGGCGGGCAGTCCGAGGTCCTGCTCCTCGGCGTCCTCCGCGGCCGGTTCGGCGGGCGCGACGACGGCCTCCGCGGACGGGTCGGTGCCCTCGGCGGCGACCTCGCCCGCCTGCGGCGCGCGGGCTTCGATGAACTCGCGGGCGACGGTGACGAGCTCGGTGAGGTTCTCCACCCGGGTCGCGTCCTGCGGGTCGTCGCTGGCCTCCAGCTCGCCGCGGTAGCCGGTGCGTTCCAGCACGGCGTCGAGCACCTCGGCCACGTCGGCCTCGGCGGCGACCTCGCCCAGCTCGTCGAGCAGCGCCACGAACCCGGCGATCTGCTTCTGCGCGCGGGTCGCCAGCGCCGGGACGCGGCCCTGCGCGGCCGCCCGCAGCGCCGCGGCGAAGGAGGTGCGCTCCTGGTCGGCGTGCGCGGCGACGACGGCCTCCGCCCGGTCGCCGATGCCCCGCTTGGGCACGTTGAGGATGCGGCGCAGGCTCACGGTGTCGTCCGGGTTGTCCAGCACCCGCAGGTAGGCGAGCGCGTCGCGGACCTCGCGGCGCTCGTAGAACCGCACGCCGCCGACCACGCGGTAGGGCAGCCCGAGGCGGATGAAGACCTCTTCGAACACCCGGGACTGGTTGTTGGTCCGGTAGAACACGGCGATGTCGTTGAACGTGGCCTCGCCGTCGTCGACGAGCCGGTCGATCTCGCCCGCGACGAACGCGGCCTCGTCGTGCTCGTTGTCGCCGACGTAGCCGACGATCGGGGCGCCGTCCCCCGCGTCGCTCCACAGGCGCTTGTCCCGGCGGTTGGGGTTGCGGCGGATCACCGAGTTCGCGGCGGTGAGGATCGTCTGCGTCGAGCGGTAGTTCTGCTCCAGCAGGATGGAGCGCGCCTGCGGGTAGTCCCGCTCGAACTCCTCGATGTTGCGGATCGTCGCGCCGCGGAACGCGTAGATCGACTGGTCGGCGTCACCGACCACGCACAGCTCGGCGGGCGGAGTGCCCAGCTCGGTGTCCTCGGTGCCCACCAACTCGCGCACCAGGGCGTACTGGGCGTGGTTGGTGTCCTGGTACTCGTCGACCATCACGTGCCGGAAGCGGCGCCGGTAGTGCTCGGCGATGTCCGGGTGGCCGCGCAGCAGATCCACCGTGCGCATGATCAGGTCGTCGAAGTCCACGGCCTGCGAGTCGGCCAGCCTGCGCTGATAGGCGGCGTAGACCTGGGCGACCTTGCGCTCCAGGTCGTTGCCGGCGCGCTCGGCGGCCTCCTCCGGCGTGACCAGCTCGTTCTTCAGGTTGGACACGTGGATCGACAACGTCTTCGCCGGGTACCGCTTCGAGTCCAGCTCCAGCTCGCGGCCGATCATCGTGATGAGCCGCTTGGAGTCGTCGGAGTCGTAGATGGAGAAGTTCGACGACAAGCCCAGCGTCTTCGCCTCGCGGCGCAGCACCCGCACGCACATCGAGTGGAACGTGGACACCCACATCGCGTTCGACCGGCGGCCCACCAGGTCGGCGACGCGTTCCTTCATCTCGGCGGCGGCCTTGTTGGTGAACGTGATCGCCATGATCTGGCCGGGGTGCACGCCCTGCGCCAGCAGGTGCGCGATGCGGCTGGTGAGCACCCGGGTCTTGCCGGACCCGGCGCCCGCGACGATCAGCAGCGGGGAACCGGTATGCACCACGGCGTCGCGCTGCTGCGAGTTCAGGCCCGCGAGCAGGGCGTCCGGCTCGTGCCCCGCCGGGCCGGAACCGGGATCGGAGGAACCGTCGTGCGGGAGATCGAAGAGGGTGCTCATCGTCGTTCCACGTTACCGGCCGCCCCCGACAGCCCGGCCGCCGACGGCGGTCCCAGCGGTCGGGAACGACGTCCCGGTGGATGGCCACCGGCACTCGGGCTGTGGCAGACTGGCGGCGTGCTGACGCGGACGCGCCTCGCTTGCGCGAACTTTTACTACGGGCGGACCGGGATTCCGACGCCCGTAGCCGTGTGAGCGCGCACACCACTACGACGCCCCGGAGTCCTCGGACTCGGGGCGTTTCACATGTCCGGTCCGGGGTGGGGCCGATTCGGAGGACGAGTCATGAACGCCGCTGTGGACGGTGAGCAGCACCAGCCCGAACCGAACGACGCACCGGACGCCCCCGCGCGTCCCGCCACCGAGGCCATCGCCGGCTTCCGCGAGGAGATCGACCACCTGGACGCCGAGATCCTGCGGCTGATCAAGCGCCGTGCCGAGGTCTCCCGGCAGGTCGGCGAAGCCCGGATGGCCGACGGCGGGCCGCGCATCGTCTACAACCGCGAGATGGACGTCCTGGCGCGCTACCGGGAGCTGGGGCCGGAAGGCCGCGAGCTGGCGATGATCCTGCTGCGCCTCGGCCGCGGCCGCCTCGGGCGCTGATCAGCGCGCGGTGCACGGCCCGGCGGCGGGCCGTGCACCCGGCGCCCGCTCAGTGCGCCGTCCAGCCGCCGTCCATCGGGAACGAGGCGCCGGTGATCGACGCCGTGCTCGGGCCGCAGAGCCAGTGCACCAGGTCGGCCACCTCGTCCGGTTCCACCAGCCGCTTCACCGGGGTGCGCGCCAGCAGCACGTCCTCCACGACCTGCTCCTCCGGCACCCGGTGCAGCTCCGCCTGCTCGGCGACCTGGCGCTCCACCAGCGGTGTCCGCACGAAGCCCGGGCAGACGCAGTTCGAGGTGACGCCGTAGCCGGCGGCCTCCACCGCGACCGTCTTCGACAACCCCTCCAGGCCGTGCTTGGCCGACACGTAGGCGCTCTTGAACGGCGAGGCGCGCAGGCCGTGCACCGAGGAGATGTTCACGATCCGCCCCCAGCCCCGCTCGTACATGCCGGGCAGCGCGGCGCGGATCAGCCGGAACGGCGATTCCAGCATCACCTTCACCAGCTTCGCGAACATCTCCGGCGGGAACTGGTGCACCGGCGCCACGTGCTGCAAGCCGGCGTTGTTGACCACGATGTCGGCGTGCTCGCCGAGCGGCGCCGCCGCGTCCGGGTCCTCCAGGTCGACGACGCGCGCCTCGGCGTCGAGGTCGGCCGCGATCCGCTCCACCGCCTCCGCCTCGCGGTCCACCACGATCACGGTGGCGCCGGCGGCGGCCAACCTGCGGGCGGTGGCGGAGCCGATGCCGCTGGCCGCGCCGGTGACGACCGCCCGCTTTCCGGCTAGGGAGTGCTGGTCCGGGAGTTCGGCGGGACGATCGTTCATAGCCTGAGAACCTATGCGTGATGCTGATCTCGATCCAGGGGATCGCCACAACCACTTCCGCGGGCGGCGGCGCAACCCCAGCTCAGCCGCCAACTTGCCCGGGCGGGCCTCCGGGAAACCACCCATACCGGACCGGTGCGGGACAGGGCAGACTGGAGGCATGGGTGCACTCATCGGGATCGTCGCATTGCTCGTGACCCTCGTGGCGGTCGTGGCCGCCGCCGGGCACGGGGCCTACCTGGGGATGCTGACCTCGGCGGCGAAGAAGCGGCCGGGCGGTCAGCCGGTGGTCGAGTTCGCGCGCAAGCGCCTGCCCGTGACGGGGGTGACGCTGGCCGTCACGGTGGTGGCGCTGCTGATCGCGCTCGGCGGGGGCGCGGGCGCGGACGTGTTCGCGATGCTGCTCGGCGCGGGCGGCGGCGCGGGGGCGCTCAAGGCCCTCCAGACCACCCAGACCAAGTTCCGCAACAACGACTACTGATCGCCGCGGCGCCGGGCGGGGCGCGTGAGCGGGAAGTACTCCGGGCTGTGATCGCAAGGTGAAAACCGCCGGGAAGCGTCCCTCTTTCGAGCGATAGTCAGGGTTACCACCGACTCGTGTGACGCGGGGGGCGCTCGGCGCTGCCTAGCCTCCCCGACCATGACCCCTTCGGCGGTGTCCCGCTCGGCGCTCGCGACGACCGAACCGCGGGACGACGACCTCCTCGCACCGCGCTGGCCCGGCGGCGATCCCGTCAGCACGCCTCCCGGCGGCACGGACGCGCGTCCCGACCGGCTCGGCCACCCCACCGGAACCGGGGTGAGCTGGGGCGGCCTCATCGAGCAGCCCGCACCGGGCGCCGGGCCGCACCGGATCCGCGCGATCAGCGCGTGCGCCGCCGACGCCGGCGCGCACGACCCGTTCGCGGACACCGGTCCGCTGCCCGCCGTCGCCCCCACCACCGGGGCGGCGATCGGTGCCGCGCCGGCCGAACCGGGCACCGACCCGCTGAGCGACACCGTCCCGGTCGGCGGCCTGCACAAGTTCGACCTCGGCATGGTGCCCGCCTCCGTCACCCCGCCGCGGTCCTCGCGCCGCGCGGCCTGGTTCGCGGTGGCCTCCGCCGGGGCGGCGTTCGGCGGACTGCTGCTGGTCGCGACCGCGCTCGTCACCCCGACCACCTCCATCGAGGGCCTGCGGCCGCCGAACATGCCGCGGGCCACGCACTTCCCGTCGCCCGCCCCGGAACCGCACGCGGACGGGCCGGACTTGCTCGCCGACCGCGCACCGACCTCCGGGCTCGTCCCGCCGCCGCCCGGTCCGCCGCGGCAGCAGGCACCCGGGGCGGTCGACCACCCGCCCGGCCGGGCACCGGCGGACGGACCTCCCGACAGCGCTCCGGGCGCGAGCGAGCCGGGCGGGGAGGTGAGCACCGAGCCGGCGGCCGCCCCACCGGCACCGCCGCGGCAGTCCGCCCCGGTCACCTACCGCGACGAACTGCTGACCTTCACCGATCCGCGGCTGGTGGCGGCGCGTTCGGAGCACTACTTCGACGCGGTCCGCGCGCACGACCTCGCCGGGGCGTACGCGGGGACGACCGGGCGGCTGCGGGCGGCGGGCTTCGCCGCGTTCGCCGAGCGCTACCGGGACGCCGCCGCGGTGGAGGTGCTGTCGGTGTCGGCCACGTCGTCGAGCACCGTCACCACCTTGCGGATCACCCGCACCGACGGGTCGGTGGCGGAGCAGCAGCGGCGGTTGCGCTTCACTTCCGGCTCGGATCCGCGGGTGTACGCCGACGACGTGGCCTGGTGATCGACGAGCGCTACTCACCGTGATCGACTGCGCTGTTGGAGATCGCCCGTCACGGCCCCCACTTCTCTTTCAGGTGAAGTCACGCCCCGAATCCCCCGAACACGTTCGGTGAGGAGTACGAGTGCAATCGCAAGGACCGTGCGACCCCAGGCCCGGCCATGTCCCCGAGCCCGGCCGGTGCGGGACGAAGGAGGCTCGGCGAATCGAGATGCGGCACCGAATACCCCTGCTGCGCGAAGTCCTGACCGATACCGGCGGGCCACGCGGTTCCGCGGCGGAGGGTCCCGCACCCGCCCCGCTCCCGCCGCTCCCCCGCCGCGCCGCCGACCACGAGCACCTGACCGCCACCGCGAGCCGGTGCTGCCGCCGGTGCGGCCGGAACGGCTCCGGCACCCGCCAGGTCGGCCGCGTCGACGACACCGACACCCGGCCGCTCCCGCCGCTCCTGCCCGAACCGGCCCCCACCGGCTCCCGCCGAGCCGCGGTCGCGGAACTGGTGCTGCGCAAGCCGAAACCGCTCTGGTTCGCACCGGAACCGCTGCGGCTCAGCGCGGAGGAATCGGCGCGCACCGAGCAACTGGTCAACGAGCTGCTCGACACCGCCGAACCCGGGGACGGCGCGCCGGACGCACCGGGCGTGCGGGCCGCGGTCGGCACCCTGTGCACCGCGCTGCTGTTCGGCGCGGCCGTCGCCACCGCCGCCCTCACCGGGGTGTCCCCGGCGAGCGGCGCCCCGTTCCGCGGCCCGGACCAGGAACCCGCCGAGCCCGCCGTCGAATCCGTGCGGTTCCCGCAGCGCCCGCCGACCGTGCTCGACCCGGCCGCCGACGAGGAGTCCGCCGCGGCGGCGGCCGCCCGGGAGTTCTACGGCCGCATCGACCGCGCCCCGGCGCTCGCCATGCCGCGCCTCACCCCGGGCATGCCCGCGTCGGGCCGCGGTGGGCCGGACGGCACGTGGCGCGAGGTGGTCGCGGTGCGGCCGCTGCTGCTGCGCGCCGAGTCCCCGCAGCTGGTCCGGGCCCTCGTGGAGGTCGAGCACCCGGACGGCTCGCGCTCGCTGCTGCGGCACCTGCTGCACCTCGACGCGGCCGGGCCCGGTGGCCGCGTCGACGTGGAACTGCGGTCGTTCCAGCACTTCCCCCGTTGAGCGCGCGCGGTGCGCGCGGGCGTACCGTGGGCCCGAATCACAACAATGCGGCAACGACGCCGCGGTGACCGCCCGCTCCGCGAGCACCGCCGAGGTCATCCCGGTACGAACCGGACACCCGCGGCCCGCGCCGGGACCGGCGCGGACACGCTCCGCCGACCGCCCGAGCACGCCACGTGTGGACTGCGGAAACACTTCGTGCCGCCGGAGCGATCAGGAGGAGGACGGCACCTCGCTGGACGCGAGTGGAATCGGGCTTCCCCGATCTCACGACTTCGGGTCTACGCCGCGAGGGCGTCGGCTAGGCTGCCGTACCGCGGCCGGATACGGCCCACCGGCCGGAACCGGGCCGCGCTGAATGAACGTGTACTTGTCGGAGGGCCGAACCGGTCCGCTAAACCGCCGATGCCCGACGGGGTGCTGCCGATCCGGATCCTTCCGGTTCGAGATCGCGTCCCAGCGGGCATCTAGCAGTACGGGGAGACGTCGGTGAGCGACGAAGGTCGCCTGGTCGCCGGACGCTACCGAGTGCAGCGACGCATCGGCAGTGGCGCGATGGGCGTGGTGTGGGAGTGTGTGGATGAACGCCTGCACCGCACTGTCGCGGTCAAGCAGTTGTTGTTGCAGCCCGGTCTGGATCCGGGTGAGGCCGAGGAAGCGCGGCAGCGGGCAATGCGGGAAGGCCGCATCGCGGCCCGCCTGCAGCACCAGCACGCGATCTCGGTCTACGACGTAGCCGAGGACGAAGGCCAGCCGGTGCTGGTCATGGAGTACCTGCCCTCCACCAGCCTGGCGGCGATGATGTCCGATCACGGACCGCTGCCGCCGCGCGAGGTGGCCCGGATCGGAGCGCAGGCCGCGGCCGCGCGCGGCGCCGCGCACGCGGCCGGGGTGGTGCACCGCGACATCAAGCCGGGCAACATCCTGCTCGGCGACAACGGCACGGTGAAGATCACCGACTTCGGCATCTCGCGCGCCCAGGGCGACGTGCAGGTGACGAAGACGGGGATGCTGGCGGGCACGCCCGCCTACCTGTCGCCGGACGTCGCCATGGGCAAGGAGCCGAGCGGTGCCTCCGACGTGTTCTCCCTGGGCGCGACGCTGTACGCGGCGATCGAGGGCAGGCCGCCGTTCGGGCTGAACGAGAACACGCTGGCGCTGCTGCACTCGGTGGCCGCGGGCCGCATCGAACCGCCGCAGCAGGCGGGCGCGATGGCCCAGCCGCTGATGGCGATGATGCAGGTGCGCGTCGAGGACCGGCCCGACATGGCGCAGGTCCGGGAGATGCTGCTGGCGGTCGCCGACGGCGGTTCGGCGAACTCGGTGCCCACGATGGCCGCGCCGATCCCGCCCGCGATCGGCCCGGACAGCAGGCCCGACCTGGCTCCGACCAGCGTCGTCGGCCAGGACCACCACGGCGGCACCGCCTACTACGACGACGACCCGTACAGCCAGCACGACTCGAACCCGCGCACCGCGTACCTCGGGCCGGACTCGCGTGCGGAGACGTCGTTCGACGACCGGCCGCGGCGCAGCAAGCGCCCGCTGGTGCTGTCCGGTGTCGCGCTGGTCGCGGCCGCCGTGGTCGCGGTGCTGGTGACCTCGGCGTTCCTGAACAGCAACACCCCGGACCCGACCGGCAACGACACGGGCACCAGCCAGCAGCCGCTGCCGCCGCCCCCGCCGCCGACGACCCAATCCTCGGAGAGCTCCGGGTACTCGGAGGAACAGACGTACGAGGAGACCACCAGCACGGAGACGTCCACGGAGCAGACCTCCCAGCCGTCGACGACGCAGCAGCCGACGTCCACGGAGGAGTCCCAGCCGTCCGAGACCTCCGGCGACGACGGCGACGGCGACGACGGGGGCGAGTCCTCCGCCGACCAGCCGACCCAGTCGGAGGCCACCTCGCCGCAATCCGGTGCCTCCGCGTTCCAGCTTCAGGGCTGAGCACCAGGTGGTCGTTTTCCGGGCCGGGGACAGGCATCTCGCGATGCGTGCCCCCGGCCCGGTGCTTTCGCCAGCGGCGATCCGTTCACCCCGACCTGGTGCGTTCCCCCAGCCGCCCACCAGTAACGTGGGGCCGATGAGCACGAGCCGGTCTCGGGGGCCCGGTCAGTACCGTCCAAGCCGCCACCACCCCAGCATCAGGAGAGACCTGTGAGCGCCGAGGGCCGTTTGATCACGGGCCGTTACCGGTTGGAGAAGCGGATCGGCAGCGGCGCCATGGGCATCGTGTGGCGCGCGGTCGACGAGCGGCTGCACCGCACCGTCGCGGTCAAGCAGCTGCTGCTCCAGCCCGGTTACACCGATGAGGAGACCGAGGAGGCGCGGCAGCGCTCGATGCGCGAGGGCCGCATCGCCGCCCGGTTGCAGCACCAGAACGCCATCGTGGTCTTCGACGTGGCCGAGGACGAGGGCCAGCCGGTGCTCGTGATGGAGTACCTGCCCTCGCAGAGCCTGGCGACGGTGCTCAGCGAGCAGGGCGTGCTGCCGCCGCAGTCGGTGGCCCGGATCGGCGCGCAGGTCGCGGGGGCGCTGGCGGCGGCGCACATGGCGGGCATCGTGCACCGGGACCTGAAGCCCGGGAACATCCTGCTCGGCGACAACGGCATCGCCAAGATCACCGACTTCGGCATCTCCCGCGCCATCGGCGACGTGGCGGTGACCAAGAGCGGCATCCTCGCCGGCACCCCGGCCTACCTGTCGCCGGAGGTCGCGCTGGGCCGGGACCCGGCTCCCGCTTCGGACGTGTTCTCGCTGGGCGCGACGTTGTACGCGGCGGTGGAGGGCGAGCCCCCGTTCGGCACGGACGAGAACGCGATCAGCCTGCTGCACCGGGTGGCGCGCGGACAGGTGGAGCCACCGCGGCAGGCGGGTCCGCTGGCCCCGGCGCTGATGCAGCTGCTGCAGCCGGACCCGGTGGACCGCCCGACGATGGCGCAGACGCGCAGCATGCTGCTGGCGGTGGCGGAGGGACGGCCGCTGCCAGGCGGGTCCACGCCGTCCGGTGGCTGGCAGCGCCCGGCGGCCGCCCCGCAGGGCAGGCCGCAGCAGGCGCAGCCGACCCGGGTGGGTGCGGCGGTCCCCGCGGGCAACCCGCCGACCCAGGTCGGGCAGGCCGCGGTGTCCGAACCCTCCGGCGGCGGGACCTCCCGCAAGGCGGTGCTGCTGTGGGCGGCGGCGCTGCTGGTGGCGGTGCTGGTCGGGGTGCTGACGGCGAGCGCGTTCGGCGCCGGGGAGCAGCGCTCCCCCCAGTCGCAGCCGCCGGTGTCCGAGCCGGTGGCGCCCGCGGAGCCCGCTCCGGTCACCACGGCTCCGCCGACGACGACCGCGCCCTCGTCCTCGGCCCCGCCGACGACGCCGATCAGCACGACCACGACGACGTCCAGCGAGGAAAAGGACGACGAGCAGCCGTCCAAGGACGAGATCGTGAACGTGGTGAAGACCTACTTCTCGTCCGTCCCGGACGACCTGGACAAGTCCTGGTCGCTGCTGGGCCCGGGGCTGCAGTCCGCGGGCAAGGACAGCTACGAGTCGTTCTGGAACTCCGTGGACGACGTCAAGATCGTTTCCGGGCCGAAGGTCATCGGTTCCCGGGTGCTGGTGGTCCTGGAGTTCGAGAAGGACGGCAAGACCAGCAAGGAACGCCACCTGCTGGGCATGGTGGCCCGCGACGGCGAACCCCTGATCAACAGCGATTCCCGGGTCTGATCCCGGAACTCCGCACCGCCCGGCCGATCACGCCCGGGCGGTGTCGCGGAGGGCCGCCAGCAAGGATCGGGTGGCGGGCTGGTCGGCCACGGTCTCGCGCACCGCGACGTGGATGCGGCGTACCGGTTCGGGCCGCCGCACCGGCCGGACGACGATGCCGGGGTGCAGCACCCCGAGCGCGAGCCGCGGTTGCAGGCCGATGCCCAGCCCGGCCGCGACGAACGCCTGCGCCGCGTAGTCCCCGCCGGTCTCCAGCTCGATCCGCGGCGCGAACCCGGCGGAGTCGAAGGCGTCCCGCAGCGATTCGGCGCACGGCCCGTCGCCCAGCGCCTCCAGCACCCACGGTTCGCCGGCGAGCCGGGCGAGGTCGATCTCCGGCTCCTGGCTCAGCGGATGGCCCTGCGGGAGCAGCACGTGGTACGGCTCGTCGACGAGGTGCTCGACCCGGACTCCGCGCGCCTGCGGCAGTTCCCGGCCGACGACGATGACGGCGAGATCGGCTTCGCCGGTGGCGACCTCGCCCAGGATCCCCTCGTCGATCATCTTCAGGTCGAGCCGCACCTCGGGGTGCTCGGCGCGGAACTTCGCCACGACGGGCGGGACGAGCCCGACCCCGGCCGAGCCGAAGTAGCGCAACCGGAGCCGCCCGGTGCGCCCGGCGCGCAGGTCGTCGAGTTCGGCGTCGGTGTCGGCGAGCAGCCCGGCGAGCTCGGCGGCGCGCTCGGCGAGCAGCCGCCCGGCCGCCGTGGGCCGCACGCCGCGGCCGACCTTCTCCAGCAGCGCGGTGCCCGCCTCCCGTTCGAGGGTGGCGACCTGCTGGCTGATCGCGGAGGGCGTGTACCCGAGGTTCGTGGCGGCGCTGCTGATCGAGCCGCCGCTGACGACGGCGCGGAGGACCTGCATGCGACGGGCGTCCAACATGCCCCGACGATACAGCAGAGCTGAAACTTCAGTTCAGTTTATTTCGCTTGTCCTTATGCATCGGCTCTCGGATCGTGGTCCTCGGGACGACCTGCGGACGAGGGAGCGACGATGAACCACCGGACGAGCCACCTGCGGCTCGGTGTGCTGGCGCTGTTGTGGGGCGCGAGCTTCCTGCTGATCAAGCTGGCGCTGACGGCGATGTCCCCGGCGCAAGTAACGTTCACCCGCATCGCGCTCGGCGCGGCGGTGCTGGTGGCGCTCTGCGCCGTCCGCGGGCTGCGGATGCGGCTGGACCGGCGGCTGCTGCCGCACGTCGTCGTCGCCGGGTTCTTCGCCAGCGCGCTGCCGTGGGTGCTGCTCGGCATCGGCGAGCGGACCGTGGACTCCGGGCTGGCCGGGGCGGTGAACGCGACGACGCCGCTGTGGACGCTGCTGTTCGGGTACGTGCTGGGAGCGCGCGGCGGGTTCTCCCCGCGGATGCTCGGCGGGCTCGCCGTCGGGTTCGGCGGGGTGCTACTGATCCTCGCGCCGTGGCAGGGCGCGTCGGCCGGGACCGGGGTGCTCGCCTGCCTGGCGGCGGCGGCCAGCTACGGCGTCGGCTACGTGCACATCGGCCGGAAGCTGACCGGGACGGGGGCGCCCGCACCGGTGCTGGCGGCGCTGCAGCTGGCCGCGGCGACCGGGCTGGCGGCGGTGGTGCTGCCGCTGGAAGGGCTGCCCGCGGTGCGGTTCGACGCGGTGGCGCTGCTGGCGGTGGCGGTGCTCGGGGTGTTCGGCACCGGGGTGGGGTTCGCGTTGAACTACCGGCTCATCGCCGACGAGGGGGCGACGGTCGCGTCGACGGTCACCTACCTGATGCCGGTGGTGTCGGTGCTGCTGGGCTGGCTGGTGCTGGGTGAGCGGCTGAGCTGGCGGGTGCTGCTCGGCATCGCGCTGGTGCTGGCGGGCGTCGCCCTCACCCGGAACCGCACCGCCCGGCCGCGGCCCGCCCGGGACGGCGCCGCCGGAGCCCCGGCCGACCGGGCCCCGGACGGCGCACCCCGGGTCGCCCCGGCGCACCCGTACACCGACCTCGCCACGAACCACCCCATGAAGTGAGCGGCGCGGGCCGGCGGCCGGTCAGACGAGCCTGCGGTCGCTGGCCCAGCGGGAGAGCTCGTAGCGGTTCGACAGCTGCGTCTTGCGCAGCACGCTCGACACGTGCGTCTCCACCGTCTTCACCGAGATGAACAGCTCGGCGGCGATCTCCTTGTACGCGTAGCCCCGGGCGAGCAGCCGCAGCACGTCCCGCTCCCGCGGCGTGAGCAGGTCCAGCTCCGGGTCGCCCACCGGCGCCGAATGCGGGCCCTGGGAGAACGCGTCCAGCACGAACCCCGCGAGCCGCGGCGAGAACACCGGGTCCCCGGCGGCCACCCGGCACACGGCGTCGGCGAGCTCCCGGCCGGAGATGGTCTTGGTGACGTAGCCGCGCGCCCCACCGCGGATCACCGCGATCACGTCCTCGGCGGCGTCCGAGACGGACAGCGCCAGGAACACCACGTCCGGCTGCTCGCCGCGGACGCGCCGCAGCACCTCGGCACCGCCGCCGTCGGGCATGTGCACGTCGAGCAGCACCACCTGCGGCCGGTAGTGCGCGATGCCCGCGGCGGCTTCCGCGACGGAACCCGCTTCACCGACGACCTCGACCTGGTCGGGCGCGGTGGCGAGCTCGGCGCGCACCCCGGAGCGGAACAACGCGTGGTCGTCGACCAGGAACACCCGGACCGGGCGCTGGTCTGCTTCTTCGCTGGTCACGTTCTCCTCCTCCACCGGCCGCGGCCGGTTCACCGGCGGGCCTCGCGCGGCATGTCCATCTGCACTTCGGTGCCGGAACCGGGCGCGGTCCGGATGCGGACGGAGCCGCCGTTGCGCTCCATCCTGCCCCTGATCGAGTCGGCGATCCCGTGCCGGTCCGCGGACACCCGTTCCGGGTCGAACCCGGCGCCCCGGTCCCGCACGAAGATCGAAACCTGGTCGGGTTCGACCTCGGCGTACACGCTGACCTCGGCGACCCCGGCGTGCTTGGCGGCGTTCACCACGGCCTCCCTGGCGGCGGCGAGCTGCGCGGTGAGGGCGTCGTCCAGCTCGCAGTCGCCGACGACGACCTGGTCCACGTTGATCGCGAAGGCGTCCTCCACCTCGCCGCAGGCCCGCGCGAGCTGCGCGGACAGCATCGGCCCCGGTTCGGCGGCCGGGGACTCCGGTTCGGCCGCGTCGCCCCGGCCGTAGCCGCCGGGGCCGTAGAGCCAGGTCCGCAGCTCCCGCTCCTGGCCGCGGGCGAGCCGCCGCACCTCGCGTTCCGAACCGGCCTGCTTCTGGATCAGCGCGAGCGTCTGCAGCACCGAGTCGTGCAGGTGCGCGGCGATCTCGGCGCGTTCCTGGGAGCGGACCCGCCCGGCGCGCTCCACGTCGAGGTCCCGCATCAGCCGCACCCACCAGGGCACGGTGAGCACCGCGGCACCGACCAGCGCGGTCACCGTGGACAGCAGCGCGAACTGGAGGTCGCTGACGCTGGCCGACCCGGCGAGGAAGACCACCGCGCCGATCACGACCAGCGCGGCGCCGGAGACGACCCGCACCACCGCGGACCGCCCGCCGCCGCCGAGCAGCGCGCCCGCCATCCCGGTGCGGGCGCCTTCCCGCCAGCGCCGCCGCTGCGACTCGTCGGCTTCGCGCCACACCACGGCGGCGCCGACCATCGCGACGCCGAGCGGGCCGGTGAGCCAGCCGGGCAGGATGCCGAGCAGTCCGACGGCGACCGCGAGCCCGAGGCCGAGGATGATCAGCCCGAGGCCCTGCTGGCGCTCCCGGTCGGTCATCGGCGGCTCGTCGCCCCCACTCTGCGGCACGAAGATCCACAGCAGTCCGTAGCCGAGCAGCCCGGCCCCGCCGAACGCGGCCAGCACCGCGAACGAGGCGCGGACCCACAGCACCGACACCCCGAGGTGGTCGGCGAGCCCACCGCAGATCCCGGCGACGAGCCGACCGCCGCGCCGCCGGTACAGCGTCGGCGGGCCGGCGCCGGGAGCGGTGGAATCGCGGACCAGGTGGCCGTGCGGCTCGGTGGGCCGGTCCGGGTCCACCGGGAACGGGTCCGCGCCCGGCGCGCCGAACGGGGCGGACGGTGCGGCGGCGGCCCGCGCGGCACCGGCCGCCTCGGGCCGGTCGGGTGCGCCGGGGTCGACCGCCGCGGGGGCCGTCGGCACCCGCCGCGGCTCGCGAGCTCGTTCCCGCTGGTACGGCTTCTTCACCCTGCGATGGTCACACGCGCGGGAGATCACGTGCATCGGGGAATCCCCAGGGCGTTCCGGGCGGCGCTCAGGGGCGTCCCCGATGTGGCCTGGCCGGTCACCGCTCGATAGTGGACGCATGAGCGGGAATGACAACGTCGGCGACACCCTCCGGGAGATGTGGGAGTCGCGACCGGCGCGGTTGCGGCAGGACCGCAAGCTCGCCGGGGTGAGCGGCGCGATCGGGCGGCGCTACGGCATCGACCCGGTGCTGGTGCGGGTGGCGTTCGCGGTGGCCACCATCCCCGGTGGCGGGGGCCTCGCGTTGTACCTGGCGCTGTGGGTGCTGCTGCCGTCCGATCCGGACGCGCCGAACCGCAACCGGTTCGGCCGGCTGGTCGGGGTGGCGCTGGTGGTGCTGATCGGGGTCCCCACCGCGCTGAGCATGCTCTACCCGCACGGCTGGCTGGTGTTCGGCGCCGCGTGCGCCGGGCTGTACCTGCTGCACCGCGGCTACCGGGACCGGCAGGTCGCCGTGCCGAGCACGCCGGGCCAGCAGGCGCCGAGCACGCCGGGCCAGGCGGCGCCGAACACGCCGGGCCAGGCCGTGGCGAGCGCGCCGGCGGCCCCGGTCGGCGAGAACACCTGGGTGTACCCGGGCGCTCAGCAGCGCGCCGAACCGCCGTCCTGGGATCCGCTGGGTGCCGCGCCGTTCGCCTGGGACCTGCCGGAGCCCGGGACGGAACCGGAGCCGCCGCAGCCGAAGCGGACGTGGATCACCTGGATCGCGCTGGCCGTGGCCGTGCTGGCCGGTGGGGCGGCGCTCACCGCGGGCGGCAGTGCCGGTTCGGCGCTCGCGGTGGTGCTGGGTGTGCTCGGGGTGGGCATGCTGTGCGCCGCGTTCCTGCGCGGCGGCCGGGCGCTCATCGCGTTCGCGCTGCCGGTGGGGGCGCTGGCGCTGCTGCTGGGCCCCGGTGCGGGCGACGACGCGGAACCGGCTCCGCCGCAGGACCGGCGGGTGGTGGCGACGACCACCGCGGGGCTGCGGGAGTCCTACCCGTACCTGGAGCGCGGCACGCTGACCCTGGACCTGCGGCAGCTGCGCCTCGCCGGCGACGAGCAGGTCGAGACCGGCGCGCACGTCGGGCAGGGGCGGGTGCGGGTGCTGCTGCCGCGGGACCTGGACGTCACCGCCGGGTGCACCGCGGAACGCGGCGCGGTGCACTGCCTCGGCACGCAGGAGAACGGGGGCGAGCACACGCGGCTCGACATCGACGATCCCGGTGCGGACGGGCCCGGTGGCGGCCACCTCACCGTGGAGGCGTTCGTTTCCGACGGAATGGTGGAGGTGCTCCGTGGCTGACGCGAAGGACGACGCGCGCTCGCAGTCCCCGGACGTGGTGCTGCTGGTCTCCGGTGCGCTGGCGCTGATCATCTCGGCGTCGGTGCTGCTCGGCGGTTCGCGGGACTTCCTGGTCGAGTGGTCGCTGGCCGGAGTGGCGGTGCTGGTGGGGGTGTTCCTGCTCGTCGCCTCGATGCGCCACCGCTGATGCCTGCCGGTGGCGCCCCGCCGCACCACCGGCACGGGCCGGACCACCCGCGCGCTCTAGGCTTCCGTCCACGGGGACGGAAGGGGAGCGGATGAGCATGCCCGGCGGGCGGCCCACCTTGGAGGACGTGGCGGCCAGGGCGGGTGTGTCCCGCGCGACGGCGTCCCGCGCGATCAACGACTCCCCCCGGGTCAGCCCGGAGGCCCGCCGGCAGGTGGACGCCGCGGTGCGCGAGCTCGGCTACGTGCCCAACCGCGCGGCGCGGGCGCTGGTCACCCGGCGCACCGGGGCGATCGCGCTGGTGCTCTCCGAACCGGAGGACAAGTTCTTCGACGACCCGTTCTTCGCCGCCACGGTCCGCATCGTGTCCCAGCACCTGTCCGCGGGCGACAGCCAGCTGGTGCTGCTGATGGTGCACCGCCCGGACGACCACGCGCGGATCGCGCGGTACCTGGCAGGCGGGCACGTGGACGGTGCGCTGGTGCTGGCCCCGCACCGCGGTGATCCGCTGCCCGCGGCGGTGCGGGACCTGCCGCTGCCGGTGGTGTTCGGCGGCCGGCCGTGGATCTCCGAACGCGGCCTGCACCTGGTGGACCACGACAACGTGGGCGGCGGCCGGCTCGCGACCGAGCACCTGCTGTCGCTGGGCAGGCGGGCCGTCGTGACGGTCACCGGGCCGCGCGACGAGCACGCCGGGCTGGAGCGGCTGCGCGGCTGGCGGGAGGCGGTCGGCGTCGGCGAGGCGACGGCGGCGCGCTCCGAACCGGGCGACTTCACCGAGGCCGGTGGCGAGCGGGCGATGGCGGCGCTGCTGGCGCGGGTGCCGGAGCTGGACGCGGTGTTCGCGGCGAACGATCTGATGGCGGTGGGTGCGCTGCGGGCGTTGCGGACCGCGGGCCGCCGGGTGCCCGCGGACGTGGCGGTGGTCGGGTTCGACGACCACCCCGCGGTCGCGCCGCACGCCGATCCGCCGCTGACCACGATCCGCCAGGACCCGGCGCTGCGGACGGTGCACATGGTGGCGCTGCTGCACCGGTTGATCGCGGGCGACCGGGTGGCACCGGGTCGCGAGGTGCTGCCGGTGGAGCTCGTGCGCCGCGAATCGGCCTGAATCCCCGTTCTCCCGAACACCGGAAAAAATGGGAACGAACCAATCGCATTCATCCGGCTCCGAACCGTGATCGCGCGGCGTCACAACTGGCAAAAACGGCGATATCGCGTACTTCGAATTGCGCAACCGGGTCCCGTTGAGCGGCGAACAGCAGCCGATCGGCCTAATCAGTCCCGTACTTCATCGATATAGCCTTTACCGGAACGTTTCAGGTGAGCAGCCTGTCCCGTTGAGAGCGCTCTCATCCTTCAACGTCCCCCCGAAGGAGACTTCTCGTGCCCCGAACCGGATTCAAGGCGGCAGGAACGACCCTCGCCGCGCTGTGCCTGTTCCCGTTCGTCACCTCTTCGGCGACCTCCGCGGTGGCGGCTCCGGCCCAGCCCGCGGCGCCGTCGCCGAAGGCGGAGGTGTTCTTCGACGACTTCTCCGGCGCCGAACTCGACCGCTCCAAGTGGAAGGTCGAGGTCACCGGGGACAACTTCACCACGGTGAACTCGGAGCAGCAGGCCTACGTGGACTCCCCCGAGACGATCTACATCGACCACGACGACGCGAACACCGGCGCCGAGAACGGCGCGCTCGCGCTGCACGCGCGCAGCACTCCCGGTTTCCAGGCGCCGGACGGCAACACCTACGACTTCCAGTCCGGCCGGGTCAACACCCAGGACAACTTCGAGTTCACCTACGGCCGCTACTCGGCGAAGGTGAAGCTGCCCGAGGGCGGCACCAGCCAGGGCCTGTGGCCGGCGTGGTGGTCGCTGGGCGCCAACATCGACGAGGTGAGCTGGCCGCAGTGCGGCGAGGTCGACGTCATGGAGAGCGTCGGCGAGCCGTGGACCAGCGTCGCGCTGCACGGTCCCGAGTACCACGGCGACACCCCGATCGCGGGGCAGCAGCAGTTCGAGGGTTCCGACCCGGGCGACTGGCACGTCTTCACGGCGGATTGGACTCCGGAAGGAATCACCTTCCTCGTCGACGACGCGGAGATCTACAAGATCACCAAGGCCGAAATGGAGCAGAACGGCTGGACGTGGGTCTACGACGACCCGCAGTTCATGATTCTGAACTTCGCACTCGGCGGCCAGTTCCCGAACGGCGTCAACGGCGTCACCGAACCCTATTTCGGACTCCCGCAGGAATCGGTCGACAAGGTGAAGGCGGGCAATGCGCGCTATCTGGTCGACTGGGTCCGCGTCGAGCAGTGATTCCCGATCACGTGCGTCGTGACCCGCGCCCGCGGCGCCCGTGAACCGGGTGGAGGCGGGCCCGGTGCGCCCGGTCCGATCCCGGCCGCACCGCGGCTCCGCCCCCGACTTCCCCGAGTGAGGGGGGGGGGGGGGGGGGGGGGGGGGGGGGGGGGGGGGGGGGCGGGGGGGCCCCCCCCCCGGGGGGGGGGCGCGGGGCGCCCCCCCCCCGCCCGCGCCCCCCG
>NZ_JAIUKB010000107.1:0-15859 GCF_020176785.1 Saccharopolyspora sp. 6V
GGTTCTTCGACGAGCCGGAGAGCGCCCGCGCCCAGGACTTCCTCAGCAAGATCCTCACCCACTGACCTCCCTCGCGTCGGGCCCCCCCCCCCCCGGGGGCGCCCGGGGGGGGGGGGGGGCGGGGACGAGGTGTGCGCCGAGGTCCGGTTGCCGGAACCGGCGCTCGCCGACGCCGCCACCTACGGGATGCACCCCGCGCTCGCCGACGCCGCCCTGCACGCCATCGCGCAGCTCGACGGGGTGCGCCGCGGCCTGCCGTTCACCTGGGACGGGGTGTCGCTGCACGCGACCGGCGCCACCGCGCTGCGGGTGCGGATCACCCCGGTCGAACCGGACGTGGTGTCGCTGGCCGTCGCCGACGAGACCGGCGCCCCCGTCGCCTCGATCGCCGCGCTGACGTTGCGCGAACCCGAGGACGCCGTCGACGCCGCCGGGCGCGACGCGCTGTTCCGGCTGGAGTGGACCCCGATCCGCGCGAGCGCGGGCGGGGTGAGCGCCACCGCCGCCGGGGCCGACCACTTCGGCGTCGGTGAAGCGCTGCGCGCCGCCGCCGTCCCCGCCGGGCAGGACGTGGTGCTGCTGCCCGTGCAACCCGCCGGGACCGGGCCCGAGGCCGCGCACGAGCTGGCCCGGGACGTGCTCGACACCGTGCAGCAGCACCTCGCCGCCGACGACCCGGCCCGGCTGGTGTTCGTCACCCGGGACGCCACCACCGGCGGCGATCCGGCCGCCGCCGCGGTGTGGGGCCTGGTGCGGACCGCCGAACGCGAGCACCCCGGCCGGTTCGGGCTGCTCGACCTCGACTCGGCGACCCCCGACCCGGACCTGCTCGCCCGGGCCGTCGCCGCCGCTGAACCGCAGCTGCGGATCCGCTGCGGAGTGCTCGCCGCCGCCCGCCTCGCGCGGCTGAGCGCCCCCACCGGGACCGCCCCCGGCTGGAACCCGGACCGGCCGGTGCTCATCACCGGCGGCACCGGCGGGCTCGGTGCCGCCGTCGCCAGGCACCTGGTGCGCGACCGCGGGGTGCGCAGGCTGCTGCTGGTCAGCAGGAGCGGCGGGGAGGCCGACGGCGTGGTGCCGCTGGTCGCCGAACTCACCGCGATGGACGCCGACGTGCAGGTCGCCGCCTGCGACGTCGCCGACCGCGAGCAGGTGGCGCGGCTGCTGGACCGGCACGAGGTGGGCGCCGTGGTGCACACCGCGGGCGTCCTCGACGACGGCGTGGTGGACGCGCTGGACCCGGAACGGCTGGCGGCGGTGCTGCGGCCGAAGGTGGACGCCGCCTGGCACCTGCACGAGCTCACCCACGACCTCGACGCGTTCGTGCTGTTCTCCTCGCTGGCGGGCACCTTCGGCTCGCCCGCGCAGGGCAACTACGCGGCGGCGAACGCCTTCCTCGACGCGCTCGCCCAGCACCGCCGCGCCGCCGGGCTGCCCGCGACCTCGCTGGCCTGGGGTCCGTGGGCGGCGGACGGCATGACCGGCGGGCTCAGCGACGCCGACCGGGAGCGGATGGCCCGCTCCGGGATGCCGCCGCTGCCGGTGGAGCAGGGGCTCGCCCTGTTCGACCTGGCGGTGGGCGCCGGTGAACCGGTGGTGCTCCCGGCGCGGCTGGACCTGCCCGCGCTGCGCGCCCGCGGCGACGTGCCGAGCGTGCTGCGCGGCCTCATCCGCACCCGCACCCGCCGGGCCGGAGCCGGGACCGGCGTGGCCCGCGCGCTCGGCGACCGGCTCGCCGCGCTGCCGGAGGCCGAGCGCGCCACCGCGCTGCTCGACCTGGTGCGCGGCCAGGTCGCCACCGTGCTCGGGCATTCCGGGGCGGCCGCCGTGGAGCCGCGGCGCGCCTTCCAGGAACTCGGCTTCGACTCGCTGACCGCAGTGGAGCTGCGCAACGGCATCAACGCGGCCACCGGGCTGCGGCTGCCCGCGACCGCCGTGTTCGACCACCCGAACGCCGAAGCGCTGGCCGGGTTCGTCGCCGAGGAGCTGTTCGGAGCCACCACCGCCGCCACCCCCGAGGAGGTGCTGCCGCCGGTCGTGGACGACCCGGTGGTGATCGTCGGCATGGCCTGCCGCTACCCGGGCGGGGTGTCCTCGCCGGAGGACCTGTGGCGGCTGGTGTCCGAGGGCGGTGACGCGACCTCCGACTTCCCGGCCGACCGCGGCTGGAACCTGGACGAGCTGTACCACCCGGACCCGGACCACCCCGGCACCTCCTACACCCGCCGCGGCGGATTCCTGCACCGCGCGGCCGAATTCGACCCCGGCTTCTTCGGGATGAGCCCGCGGGAGGCGCTGGCCACCGACTCGCAGCAGCGGCTGCTGCTGGAGGTGTCCTGGGAGGCCGTGGAACGTGCCGGCATCGACCCGACGTCGTTGCGCGGCAGCAGGACCGGCGTGTTCGCCGGGGTGATGTACAACGACTACGGCACGCTGCTGGCGGGCACCGAGTTCGAGGGCTACCAGGGCAGCGGCAGCGCGGGCAGCGTCGCCTCCGGCCGGGTGTCCTACACGTTCGGCTTCGAGGGCCCCGCCGTCACGGTGGACACCGCCTGCTCGTCCTCGCTGGTCGGGATGCACCTGGCCGCGCAGGCGCTGCGGGCGGGGGAATGCTCGCTGGCGCTGGCCGGAGGCGTCGCGGTGATGTCCACGCCGAGCACGTTCGTCGAGTTCTCCCGGCAGCGCGGCCTGTCCCCGGACGGGCGCTGCCGTTCGTTCTCCGCCGCGGCCGACGGCGTCGGCTGGTCGGAGGGCGTGGGCGTGCTGGTGCTGGAGCGGCTCTCCGACGCGCGCAGGAACGGGCACCGGGTGCTGGCGGTGCTGCGGGGCAGCGCGGTGAACCAGGACGGGGCGTCGAACGGGCTGACCGCGCCGAACGGGCCGTCGCAGCAGCGGGTGATCCGGCAGGCGCTCGCCAGCGCCGGACTGTCCACTTCGGACGTGGACGCGGTGGAGGCGCACGGCACCGGTACCTCGCTGGGCGACCCGATCGAGGCCCAAGCGCTGTTGGCCACCTACGGTCAGGGCCGCCAGATCCCGCTGTGGCTGGGATCCGTCAAGTCCAACCTCGGCCACGCCCAGGCCGCCGCCGGGGTCGCCGGGGTCATCAAGATGGTGCAGGCGATCCGGCACGGCGCCCTGCCCGCCACCCTGCACGCCGACGAGCCGTCCCCCCACGTGGACTGGGAGGACGGCGCGGTGGAACTGCTCACCGAGCGGCGCCGCTGGCCCGAGCACGACCGGCCGCGCCGCGCCGGGGTGTCCTCGTTCGGCATCAGCGGTACCAACGCCCACGTCATCCTGGAGCAGGCCGAACCGGAACCGGTGCCCGCCGACCGGCCCCGGCCCGCGATCGGTGCGGTGCCGTGGGTGCTGTCGGCGCGCGACGAACCGGCGCTGCGCGCGCAGGCCGCCCGGCTCGCCGAGCACCTGGACGTGATCCCGGGTGCCGATCCCGCCGACGTCGGTTACTCGCTGGCCACCGCCCGCACCGGGTTCGACCACCGCGCCGTGGTGTTCGCCGACGAACCCGTCGGAACCCTGGAGGCGCTGCGGGCCGTCGCCGAAGGCGGGCCCGAGGTGGTGCGGGGCCGGGTCGCCGACGGCGGGCTCGCCTTCCTGTTCGCCGGGCAGGGTGCGCAGCGGCTCGGGATGGGCCGTGAGCTGCACGCGCGGTTCCCGGTGTTCGCGGACGCGCTCGACGCGGTGTGCGCGGAGCTGGATCCGCGGCTGTCCCGCCCGTTGCGGGAGGTGATGTGGGGCGAGGACGCGGACCTGCTGAACCGCACCGAGTTCGCCCAGCCCGCGCTGTTCGCCGTCGAGGTGGCCCTGTTCCGGCTCGTCGAGTCCTGGGGCGTGCGCCCGGACCACGTCGCCGGGCACTCCCTCGGCGAGATCACCGCCGCGCACGCCGCGGGCGTGCTCTCGCTGCCCGACGCGGCCCGGCTCGTCGCCGCCCGCGGCCGGCTGATGCAGGCACTGCCCGCGGGCGGTGCGATGAGCGCGCTGCGGGCCGCCGAAGCCGAGGTGGCCCCGCTCGTCGAGGGGCGCGCGGACATCGGGATCGCCGCCGTCAACGGTCCCGGAGCGGTCGTGGTCTCCGGTGCCGACAGCGCCGTAGCCGAGGTCGAGCAGCGGTTCCCCGGTTCGACGCGGCTGCGCGTCTCGCACGCCTTCCACTCGCCGCTGATGGACCCGGTGCTCGCCGATTTCCGAGCCGTGGCGGCGGGGCTCACCTACCATCCGGCGACCATCCCCGTCGTGTCCGCGCTGACCGGGCGGCGGGACGAGGTGCGCGACCCCGAGCACTGGGTGCGGCACGTCCGCGAGGCGGTGCGCTTCGCCGACGCGGTGCGGGAACTGGTGACGCTGGGCGCGACGACGCTGCTGGACATCGGCCCGGACGGGTCGTTGGCCGTGCTCGCGCAGCACTCGTTGGACGCGACCGCCGTCGCCGTCCCGCTGGTGCGCAAGGACCGCGCCGAGACCGACGCGGTGCGCGCGGCGCTCGCCGAGCTGCACGTGCGCGGGGTGGAACCGGACTGGGCGGCGCTGCTGCCCGGCGCGCGGCAGGTGGAGCTGCCGACCTACGCGTTCCAGCACCGCCGGTACTGGCCGGAACCGGCCGCCGGGGGCGGTGACGTGCGCGCCGCCGGGCTCAGCTCGGCCGGGCACCCGCTGCTCGGCGCTGCCGTGGAACGCGCCGACGAGGACGGGTTCCTGTTCACCAGCAGGCTTTCCACCGGCAGCCACCCGTGGCTGGCCGAGCACGTGGTGCGCGGTGCGGTGCTGGTGCCGGGCACCGCGTTCGCGGAGTTGGCGCTGCGCGCCGGGGACGAGGCAGGCTGCGACCGGGTGGACGAGCTGACGCTGCTCGCGCCGCTGGTGCTGCCGGAGCGGGCGGCGGTCCGGGTGCAGGTGTGGGTCGGCGCCGACGAGGACGGGCGCCGCGGCGTGGAGGTGTACTCCCGCCCGGACGACGGCGCGGACCGCGACTGGACCCGGCACGCCACCGGCGTGCTCACCGGCGGCGGCGCCCGCGTCGAGCCGCCGACCGGCGTGGGCACGGCGATCGAGCTGGACGGGTTCCACGACGGACTCGCCGCGGCCGGTTTCGACTACGGTCCGGTGTTCCGCGGCCTGCGCGCCGCCTGGCGCGACGAGGACGCGGTGCTCGCCGAGGTGGAGCTGCCCGCGGAGACCGGCGTCGCCGGGTTCGGCCTGCACCCGGCGCTGCTGGACGCGGCCGTGCAGGCGGCGGCGCTGCTCGGCGAGCTGCCGGCCGGGGCGCTGCCGTTCACCTGGCGGGGCATGGCGCTGCACGCCACCGGCGCGCGGGCGCTGCGGGTGCGGATCGCCCGCACCGGCCCCGACGAGGTGTCGATCGCCGCCGTCGACCCGGCCGGGGCACCGGTGGTGTCGGTGGAATCGCTGGTGCTGCGCGCGGGCGCGGCGCGGCTGGCGGCCGCGCAGGACGGGCTGTACCGGCTGCGGTGGACCGAGGCCGAGCCCGGTGCCGCTGAGCCGTCGGTGGTGGTGCTGGGCTCCGCGGACTTCGCCGCCGAGCTGCGCGCCGCGGGCGTGGCCGCGCGGCACGTGCCCGAACCCGCCGACGTGCCCGAATCACCGGGCGTACCAGGAGAATCCGCCCTGGTGCTGGTCCCGCTCACCGGTGGCGCGGACGTCCCGCGATCGGTGCGCGAGCTCGCCGCCCGGGTGCTGGAGCTGCTGCGGGAGCCCGTGCTGCGCGACTCCCGGGTGGTGTTCGTGACCCGGGGCGCGGTGGCCCGCGACGGCGCCGAGGACGTGCGCGATCTCGCCGCCGCCGCGGTGCACGGCCTGGTCCGCGCGGCGCAGGCGGAGGACCCGGGCGCGGCGGTCGGACTGCTCGACCTCGACGACGACCCGGCCTCGCTGCGGGCGGCGGCCGAGTGGTCGCCCGAACCGCGCGTGCTGCGCGCGGGAGTCCCGCACGTCGGGCGGCTCGCCACCGGCACGGCCGGACCGGGCACGTCCTGGGCGTCCTGCGGCCGGGTGCTCATCACCGGCGGCACCGGTGGCCTCGGCGCCGCGGTGGCGCGGCACCTGGTGGCCGAGCACGGGGTGCGGGAGCTGCTGCTGGTCAGCCGCACCGGCCGCGCCGAGGAGCTCCGCGCCGAACTGTCCGAAGTGGATGTTCAGGTGGAGTCCTGCGACGTCGCCGACCGGGACGCGCTGGCCGCGCTGCTCGACCGGCATCCGGTGGGCGCGGTGGTGCACGCGGCCGGGGTGCTCGACGACGGGGTGCTGGACTCGCTCACCCCGGAGCGGTTCGACGCGGTGCTGCGGCCGAAGGTCGACGCGGCCTGGAACCTGCACGAACTGGCCGGGGACGTCGCCGAGTTCGTGCTGTTCTCCTCGCTGGCCGGCACGTTCGGCTCGGCCGGGCAGGCGAACTACGCGACGGCGAACGCGTTCCTCGACGCGCTGGCCGCGCACCGTCGCGCGGCCGGGCTGCCCGCGGTGTCCCTGGCCTGGGGCCCGTGGGTCGAGTCCGGCGGCATGGCGGGAACGCTGTCCGAAGTGGACCGGCGGCGCCTGGAGCGCTCCGGCATCCCGCCGCTGTCGCAGGAACGGGGGCTGGCCCTGTTCGACGCGGCGACCGGCGGTGACGAGGCGGTCGCGTTCCCGGTGCGGTTCGACTTCGCCGCGCTGCGCGGCGGGGAGGAACTGCCGGGGCTGCTGCGCGGCCTGGTCCGCGCGCCCGCGCGGCGTGCGGTGGCCGCCGGGTCGGCGACCCTGGTGCAGCGGCTCGCCGGGCTCGCCCCGGAGGAGCGCCACCGGCAGGTGCTGGAGCTGGTGCGCGGCCAGATCGCCGCGGTGCTCGGGCACGCCACCGCCGGGGAGGTGGACCCGCGACTGGCGTTCCAGGACCTCGGGTTCGACTCGCTGACCGCGGTGGAGCTGCGCAACCGGCTCGCCGCCGACACCGGGCTGCGGCTGCCCGCGACGCTGGTGTTCGACCACCCGACGGCGACCGCGCTGACCACCAGGCTGCTCGCCGAACTCCTCGGGGAGGAGGAGACCGCGCCGGCCGAGGTGCGGGCCCGCGCGGTCGACGGCGATCCGATCGTCATCGTCGGCATGGCCTGCCGCTATCCGGGCGGGGTGTCCTCGCCGGAGGACCTGTGGCGGCTGGTGTCCGAGGGCGGTGACGCGACCTCCGGCTTCCCGGAGAACCGCGGCTGGGACCTGGACGCCCTCCACGACCCGGACCCGGATGCCGCGGGCACGTCCTCGACGCGGCGCGGCGGCTTCCTGCACGGCGCCGCCGAGTTCGACCCGGCCTTCTTCGGCATGAGCCCGCGCGAGGCGCTCACCACGGACCCGCAGCAGCGGCTGCTGCTGGAGACTTCCTGGGAGGCCCTGGAACGCACCGGCATCGACCCGGTCTCGTTGCGCGGCAGCGATACCGGGGTGTTCGCCGGGGTGATGTACAACGACTACAGCGACACCTTGACCGGTGCGGAGCACGAGGGCTACCAGGGGCACGGCAGCGCGGGCAGCATCGCCTCCGGTCGGGTCGCCTACACCTTCGGGTTGGAGGGCCCGGCGGTCACGGTGGACACGGCCTGCTCGTCCTCGCTGGTGGCGATGCACTGGGCGGCGCAGGCGCTGCGGTCGGGGGAGTGCTCGCTGGCGCTGGCGGGTGGCGTGACGGTGATGTCCACCCCGGCGGCGTTCGTCGAGTTCTCCCGGCAGCGCGGACTGTCCGCGGACGGCCGGTGCAAGGCGTTCTCCGAGGACGCGGACGGGGTCGGCTGGGCCGAGGGCGTCGGGATGCTGGTGCTGGAGCGGCAGTCCGACGCCGAGCGGCACGGGCACCAGGTCCTCGCGGTGCTGCGCGGGAGCGCGGTGAACCAGGACGGGGCGTCGAACGGGCTCACCGCGCCGAACGGGCCGTCGCAGCAGCGGGTGATCCGGCAGGCGCTGACCAGCGCCGGTCTGTCCACTTCGGACGTGGACGTGGTGGAGGCGCACGGCACCGGAACCCGGCTGGGTGATCCGATCGAGGCGCAGGCGCTGCTGGCGACCTACGGGCAGGACCGGGAGATCCCGCTGTGGCTGGGATCCGTCAAGTCCAACCTCGGGCACACCCAGGCCGCCGCCGGTGTCGCGGGCGTGATCAAGATGGTGCAAGCCATGCGGCACGGCACCCTCCCGCGCACCTTGCACGCGACCAGCCCGTCGTCCGAAGTGGACTGGACGGCCGGATCCGTCCGGCTGCTCACCGAACCCGCCGACTGGCCGGAGACCGGGCGGCCGCGCCGCGCCGCGATCTCCTCGTTCGGCATCAGCGGCACCAACGTGCACACCATCCTCGAACAGCCCGCCACCGCGCCGCCGCCGGAGCGTGACCTCCCGGCCGGCCCGGTGCCGCTGGTGCTGTCCGCGAAGACCCCGGAGGCGCTGCGCACCCAAGCCGGCCGCCTCGCCGACCACCTCGACGACGCCGCCGCCGAACCGGCGGACCTGGCGTTCTCGCTGGCCACCGGCCGGTCCCGGTTCGACCGGCTGGCCGCGGTGCTGGCCGCGGACGGTCCGTCGGCGGCCCGGTCTCTGCGCGCCCTCGCGGCCGGGACGCCCGACGCCGCCACCGTCGAGGGACGCGCCGGTCGCGGCGGGCTCGCCGTGCTGTTCACCGGCCAGGGCGCGCAACGCCTCGGCACCGGCCGCGAGCTGCACGCCCGGTTCCCGGTGTTCGCGGACGCGCTCGACGCGGTGTGCGCGGAACTCGACCCGCACCTGCCGCGCCCGCTGCGGGAGGTGCTGTGGGGTGAGGACGCGGACCTGCTGCACCGCACCGAGTTCGCGCAGCCCGCGCTGTTCGCCGTGGAAGTGGCGCTGTTCCGGCTGCTGGAATCCTGGGGCGTGCGCCCGGACCACCTCGCGGGGCACTCCATCGGGGAGATCACCGCGGCGCACGTCGCCGGCGTGCTCGACCTGCCGGACGCGGCCGCGCTGGTCGCCGCCCGCGGTGGCCTGATGCAGGCGCTGCCCGCCGGCGGCGCGATGACCGCCGTGCAGGCCGCCGAGGACGAGGTGCTGCCGCTGCTGGCGGGCCGCGAGCGCGAACTGGGCGTCGCCGCCGTCAACGGCCCCGGATCGGTGGTGCTCTCCGGCACCGCCGACGCCGTCACCGAGGTCGCCGCGCACTTCCGGCGGCTCGGCCGCACCACCACCGAGCTGCGGGTGTCGCACGCCTTCCACTCGCCGCTGATGGACCCGGTGCTCGACGAGTTCCGCGCGGTCGCGGCAGGGCTGACCTACCGCAGCCCCCAGCTCCCGATCACCTCCACCAGCGGGGATCCCGGGGACTTCGGTGCCGAGCACTGGGTGCGGCACCTGCGCGCGCCCGTCCGATTCGCCGACGCCGTCCAGGACCTGGCCGACCGGGGCGCCACCGCGTTCCTCGAACTCGGGCCGGACGCGGTGCTCACCGCCCTCGCCCGGGACACCGCCCCCGAACACGCGGTGCTGATCCCCGCGCTGCGCGCCGGGCACCCCGAGGAACCGGCGGTGCTGACCGCGCTCGCCCGGCTGCGGATGCACGGCACCGAACCGGACTGGCGGGCGGTGCTGCCCGGGGCGCGGCGCGTCGACCTGCCCACCTACCCGTTCCAGCACCAGGAGTTCTGGCCGGACACCCCGCCCGCACCGGCCGGGGACGTCGCCGCCGCCGGACTCCGCGCCGCCGGGCACCCGCTGCTCGGGGCCGCCGTGGAGCTCGCCGAGGCGGGGACCGCGCTGTTCACCGGCACGCTGTCCCGCCGCAGCCACCCGTGGCTGGCCGAGCACGTGGTGCGCGGCACCGCGCTGGTGCCCGGCACCGCGCTGCTGGAGCTGGCGCTGCGCGCGGGGGAGGAGACCGGCTGCGACCGCGTCGAGGAGCTCACCCTCACCGCACCGCTGGTGCTGCCCGCGCGCGGCGGTGTGCAGGTGCAGGTCGCGGCCGCCACCCCGGACGCGGACGGCCACCGCGCGCTCACCGTGCACGCCCGCGAGGACGGCGAGCCGGAATGGCGGCTGCACGCGACCGGCTCGCTCGCCCCGGCCACCGGCGAACCGGCCGAGCTCGGTGCCTGGCCGCCGCCCGGGGCGGAACCGCTCGACGTGGCCGACTGCTACCAGCGGTTCGCCGACCTCGGCTTCGACTACGGACCGGTGTTCCGGGGGCTGCGCGCGGCCTGGCGCGACGCGGACGCGGTGTTCGCCGAGGTCGCCCTGCCCGCCGAGGTGGACGTCGCGGGCTACGGCCTGCACCCGGCGCTGCTGGACGCGGCGCTGCACGCGGCGATCCGCACCGGCTCCGGCGACGGCGAGCTCCCCTTCGAGTGGCGCGGCGTCACCGCGCACGCCACCGGCGCCCGCGCGCTGCGGGTGCGGCTGACCCGCGACGGGGAGGCGCTGCGCCTCGCCCTGACCGACCCGGCCGGGGCGCCCGTCGCGACCGTCGAAGCGCTGCGCACCCGGGAAGCCGCACCGGGGCGGCGAGGCATCGGCCGGGACTCGCTGTTCCGCCGCGACTGGGCCGAACCCGCCACCACCGGTGCGCCCGCCGAGGTCCCGGCGCTGGCCGGACCCGACCCGTTCGGACTGGCCGAGCTGTTCCGCGCAGCCGGACGGCCTGCCGAGAACCACGAGCGCCCCGGCGACGCGGCCGGGACGGTGCTGTGCTCGCTGGACGGCGGCGACGAGCCCGCCGCAGCGCACGCCCGCACCCGGCAGGTCCTCGACCTGGTGCGGGAGCACCTCGCCGCCGAGCGCGCCGGGACGCTCGTGTTCGTCACCCGCGAAGCCGACCTCGCGGCCGCTGCCGCGGCCGGGCTGGTGCGCACCGCCGCCACCGAACACCCCGGCCGGTTCGCGCTGCTCGACCTCGGCACCGGAACGGTCACCGCGGACGCGGTGCTGCGGGCGCTGGCCGTCGGCGAACCGCACGTGTCCCTCGTGGACGGTGCACCGCGCGTGCCGCGGCTGGTGCGGGCCGAACCGGCCGAGCCGGTCGGCTGGGACGCGACCGGCACCGTGCTCATCACGGGCGGCACCGGCGGACTCGGCCGCGTGCTGGCCCGGCACCTCGCCGGTCGAGGGGTGCGGCACCTGCTGCTGGCGAGCAGGCGCGGACCCGACGCCGAGGGGGCCGCCGAGCTGGTCGCCGAACTGGCCGAACTCGGCGCGCACGCCGAACTCGCCGCCTGCGACCTCGCGGACCGGGCCGCCGTGGACGCGCTGCTCGCCGGGATCCCGGCGGACCGGCCGCTGCGCGCGGTGCTGCACGCGGCGGGCGTGCTCGACGACGGGACGCTCGACTCGCTCACCCCGGACCGGCTGGACGCGGTGCTGCGGCCGAAGGTCGACGCCGCCTGGCACCTGCACGAGGCCACCCGCGACCACGAGCTCATCGCGTTCGCCCTGTTCTCCTCGGTGGCCGGGATGGTCGGCACCGCCGGTCAGGGCAACTACGCGGCCGCGAACTCCTACCTCGACGCGCTGGCCCGGTACCGCCGGGAACGGGGCTTGCCCGCCGTCTCGATGGCGTGGGGCGCGTGGGAGAACGGCATGGCCGGGGCGCTCGACGAGCGGGACACCGCGCGGCTGGCCCGCGTCGGAACCCCGCCGCTGGGCGAAGAACTCGGCCTCGCCCTGTTCGACGCGGCGCTCGCCGCGGACGACCCGGTGCCCGCGCCGGTGCGGCTCGACCTGGCCGCGCTGCGCGCCCAGGACGACCCGGCGCCGTTGCTGCGCGGCCTGCTGCGCACCCCGGCGCGGCGGACCGCGAGCACCGGCGAGGACCTGGCCGCGGCGCTCGCCGCCCAGACCGGACCGCAGCGCCGCGACACCCTGCTGGAACTGGTGCGCACCCACGCCGCCCAGGTCCTCGGGCACGCCGACGCGGCGGGCATCGAACCGCACGACGAGTTCAAGGGCCTCGGCTTCGACTCGCTCACCGCCGTCGAGTACCGCAACCGGATGGGCGCGGTGACCGGACTGCGGCTGCCCGCCACCCTGCTGTTCGACCACCCGACCCCGGCGGAGCTCGTCGAGCACCTGCTCGGCGAACTCGCCCCGGAACGCGGTGGGGCGGCGGCGCTGCTGGCCGAACTGGACCGGCTGCACCGGGCCTTCGACGGGCTCGACGTGGACGAGGAGCTGCACGAGCAGGTCACCGGACGGCTCGACGTGCTGCGCAGCAAGTGGAGTGCGCTGCGCGGTGGGGAGACCTCCGAGGAGTTCAGCTTCGACGAGGCCAGCGACGAGGACATCTTCCACATGCTCGACGACGAGCTGTCTTGAGGGGGTCTGTCGAACTCGTTCTGCGTTGGGGGCGGGTGGCGGAACCTCAGCGCCCTCCTCGCTGCGGGATCGTTTTCACCGGTGGCTCCGCCACAGGAGAAAACGCTGTCCTCGCGAGGAGAACGCTGAGAACCCGCTGGTGGTCCTGTTGATCGGGTGGTCGGCGGCTCAGCGGCTTCGCCGCTGACAGGAAGACGACGAGATCGGGGTGGGAGGTCCGCTGTCGGGTGGCCCGGTTGCTTCGCTGCGGGGTTGTTCTCCCGTGCCTCGGTGGTTGCACTGCGAGGACGCCGCTTCGGTGCGGGAGCTGCTGGAGAGCTGCCGGGTGTCGAGCGCTCTGGTGGCCACGAGGGGTGCCGGCGGAGCGGAGTCGGGGGTTGGCCTGCGCGGGTCTTGGGGCCTGCATAGGGCGGATCTACGAGCATTCGGAAGCGTGACGGCGACGTTTCCGCTCGGAGCCGGAGATCGGCGGTGGCCGTCCGCTGGTATGACACAGCATCGTCCGGTGCCGTGCCCGGGAATCCGGCGTCGTGCCGGGGAATGCGGTGCCGAGACTCGTCGAACCGGGATCCCGGTCGGGCCGGATCGCCGGCCCCCGGATCAGAGCGGGCGGCGGAAGCCGCGGACCGCGATGGCGGCGCTGGCGAGGGTGACCAGGACGCTGATCAGCAGCGACGGCACCACCAGCTGCCCGCCGTCGGCCAGGTCCAGCGCCACCGCGCGGGAGGCGTCCACCGCGTAGGTGAGCGGGTTCAACCGCGCCACGACCTCCAGCCAGTCCGGCAGCTGCTCGATCGGCACGAACGCGCTGGAGATGAACATCAGCGGCACCATCACCAGCACGCTGATGTTCTGCATCGGCTCGGTGCGCCGCATGCAGGCGCCCATCGCGAGGAACGCCCAGCTCAACGCGCTGCCCACGGCCAGCGTCAGCAGCGCGGACAGCACCATGCCGACGAACCCGCCGCGCGGCGCGTAGCCGAGCAGCCCGACGGCCAGCGCTAAGATCATCACCAGCTGCACCGCGGTGCGCACGAAGTCGGAGGTGCTGCGCGCCAGCAGCAGCGAACTCGGCATGATCGGCAGCGACCGCAGCCGCGCCACGATGCCGTTGCGCAGGTCCTCCACCAGCCCGACCCCGGTCTGCGAGGACGTCTGCACCACGTGGTTCACCAGCACCGCGGGCATCAGGAAGTCCAGGTACTCGGTGCCGGGCGGCAGCCCGCCGGCCAGCGGCAGGTTCCCGAAGATCTGGGTGAACACGAACAGCGTCATCACCGGCTGGATCAGCCCGACCAGCACCAGCCCGGGATCGGTGAGGAACGCGCGCAGCGAACGGCCGGTCAGCACCACCACCTGGGTGACCGCGGAACTGCCGTTCCAGCGGGGCGTTGCGCAGCCGGTGATCGTGGTGGTCATGCTCGCTCCACAGCGGTCGGGGAGGGGGGCGCGTCGCGCGCGTGCCGGGCGAGCGCCAGGTACACGTCGTCCAAGGTCGGTTCGCCGAAGGCCAGCTCGGCCGCCTCGATCCCGGCTTCGTCGAGCACCCGGACCACCACGGCCGTCTCCCGGGACTCCTCGATCGGCGTGACGATGGCGGTGCCGTCCTGCGCGACCGACGGGGCGAAACCGGCACGCCGCAGCGCCGCGCAGCCGGTCTCCGCGGCGGAACCGGGGCCGAGCACGACGGTGACGGTGCGCGTGCCGACCTGCGCCTTGAGCTCCGCGGCCGACCCGGAGGCGACGACGGTTCCGGCGGAGAGCACGGTGATGGTGTCGGCGAGCCGGTCCGCCTCGTCGAGGTACTGGGTGGTCAGCAGCACCGTGGTGCCCTCCGCGACGAGGCGTTCCACGATGTCCCACATCGCCATCCGGCTCGACGGGTCCAGTCCGGTCGTCGGCTCGTCCAGGAAGATCACTTCGGGGTTGCCGACGAGGCAGGCCGCCAGGTCCAGGCGCCGCCGCATCCCGCCGGAGTAGGTGCCCGCGCGCCGACCCGCGGCGTCGGTGAGGTCGAAGGCCTCCAGCAGTTCCGCGGCCCGCGCGCGGGCACGGCCTCCGTCGGCGCCGAGCAGCCGGGCCAGCATCACGAGGTTGTCCCGGCCGCTCATCTGCTCGTCCACCGAGGCGAACTGGCCGGTGAGGCCGATGCGCTTGCGCACCTCCCGCGGCTGCTCGGCGACGTCGAAGCCGGCGACCCTGGCCACCCCGGACGTCGCGGGCAGCATCGCGGTCAGCACGTTCACCAGCGTCGTCTTGCCCGCGCCGTTGTGCCCGAGCAGCCCGAGCACCGAGCCGCGCGGCACGCTCAAGGTCACCGAATCCAGCGCGGGCACCGCGCCGAAGGACTTGCCGACGCCGATCGCCTCGATCATCGGAGTCCCGGCGCCGACGGCACCGCGGTCGGGCCGCTCGCCGGGTGCCGTTGGCAGCACGGTCATGCGTGGCTCCCCCGCAACTGGTTCGTCGTGTGCCCCGGGGGACGTGCTCGCGTCTCCCCAGGATCCGCGAGCCGAGCATGCGGTACCGGCCCACGCCGGGCCAACGGCTAGCACCGAAACACTCGTGCGACGACTAGAACAGGCCGCGCCCCGGGTTCCGGCGGGCCGGATTCCGCGCCATCTCTAGGGATTCGCCCACCGGGCCGGGACGTAGCTTGGCGGCGCCCGTCGAGCGAAAGGGAAACGCGCATGCGAGTGCTGTTCGCGGTGTCCGCCTGGCCGGGGCACTACTTCCCGCTGGTCCCGCTGGGCTGGGCGCTGCGCGCCGCGGGCCACGACGTGCGGGTGCTGTGCGCGGAGTCCGAAGTGGACCCGGTCTCGCGGGCGGGTCTGACCCCGGTCCCGGTGTTGCGCGGGCTCGACCTGCTGCTCGGCGCGCGGCTGATCAACCTGCTCGGCGCGCACCGGGGGAACTGGCCGTACCCGGCGCCGCCGCTGCACCCGCGGACGGGCGAACCGCTGGACCTGGCGTCCTTCGACTTCGGCGCCTGGCACGAGGAGCTGCGGCCGGTGCTGCTGGAGCACGCCACCCGCAGCACCGACGCCGCCGTCTCCTACGCCCGGGACTGGCGCCCCGACCTGGTCGTGCACGACCTGATGAGCGTGGAGGGCCCGCTGGTCGCGAAGGTGGCCGGGGTTCCCGACGTCCTGCAGCTGTGGGGACCGGTCGGCACCGGCGACGACTACAGCCCCGTCGGCGGCGGTGCACCGGAACCCGCGGTGCCGGTGGACACCAGCGGCGCCTTCGCCCGCTACGGCGTCGGCGAGATGGGTTTCCACCACGTGGACCACGTGCTGGACCCGTGTCCGGCGCAGCTCTGCCCGAACGGGCCCGAACCCCGCATCCCGTCCCGCTACGTCCCGTACAACGGTCCCGGCTCGGCGCCCCTGGACGTGCCGCCGCGCGGCGGCCGGCCGCGGGGGGGGGGGGGGGGGGGGCGGGCGGGGGCCCCCCCCGGGGGGGCGGCGGGGCACAAGATGCCGGAGGGGGTGGGGGCCGCGCCCGGGCGGGGGTGTGGGGG